>NZ_JBHVHV010000017.1:30725-110507 GCF_042800035.1 Sutcliffiella sp. NPDC057660 | reverse complement strand
TTGTACAATGTACAATCTCAGTTACTGGGTCAGATGGTTTTGTAGCACGTTATCAAAAGAGATTTCATACTTGATTTTTGTACTAGTGAAAAATTC
Organism: Sutcliffiella sp. NPDC057660; assembly: GCF_042800035.1. Classification (NCBI taxonomy): domain Bacteria; kingdom Bacillati; phylum Bacillota; class Bacilli; order Caryophanales; family Bacillaceae; genus Sutcliffiella; species Sutcliffiella sp. NPDC057660. The sequence continues at coordinate 110,411 of NZ_JBHVHV010000017.1, read as the reverse complement.
TCGGAAAAATAAGGGGATTTCTGTATAAATAAGGATATTCAATTAAAGGGCGCTTTTCCTGAATAAGGTTAATGTTTTATTTTATTGAAAAATATCAAATGGACATAGTTTTGAAAATTGGTCATACCATATAATAGGAGGTGTCCCAATTGAAAAAAAGTGCTATTGGTATTTTTATTATGGTATGTATAGCAGTTGGTGCGATTTTACTTCTTACTAATAATTCCGAGGGTCAAGTTACTTTAGCTGAAGATCAGCAAGTTGTTGACCCTCAGACAGCTAACAAAGAGTTATCTATTTTAACAATGAGTATTATGGAAGGCTTAAAAGATTACGAGGTAGTTGTAGATATTCAATCTGAATACCAAAAATCAATTACTATTCAAACTTCCATAAATAGTACTGACGCAAATGCTAAGAAATTAACAAAAGAGATAGAGGATAGAGTTAATGAAATAATGAAATCTGAAGAACTTAATTCGTTATCTAGAATTGAGTCGTATGAGATTTATGTAAGAGATAAAGATGGTGAAAATCTAAATTAAGTTAGGATAATCAGCATTTCTTTAATAATGAAATGCTTTTTTTTAAAAAAACTAAACCAGCTAATAGAAGATCCTCAGTTATTCAATTAAAGGGAGCTTTTCTGGAGTAACGATAAAAGTCCAATTTCTCAATTTTAGTGCTGAGAAATTGGGCTTTTTAAATAATGTGGTCTTGACCCTACCCCTTTATTAAATGGAAGCATTTTTATATTTACTTATAGTGCAAAATAACGCTTAAAACAGGTGCAACTCCTAAAATGACACCTTGATAATACAGCACTAGAAATATAGAGTCAAAACTATTAAGTTATGACACACTCCTTATTTGCCCTTTAGCCCAAAATAAATAGTAATTCTTAAAAAATACAGAATTAATATTGACGAAATATTTCTCTATTGATATGTTTAATGTGTAATTCGTAAGAAATACATAAAAAGAGGGCGGGATATGAAATTTGAAGATGTTGTAACTGTTAAAATCGGAAGAAACCTTTCCAGAGGGAACGAGAAAAATGATTTAACTTTGGTGGCTTATTCGTACGAAGATTTAATAAACGATTTAGACGGATTATTCCTAGCCTCTAAAAATACTGGTATTAGTAACTATGAAGTTCCAAGCGATGGCTACTTAAGCAGTGCTGGAGATGTTGTTTTCAGTTTTGTTAGTTCCAGAGCTGCAATAGTGAGTGACCAAAACCAAGGGAAAATCATTAACCAAAACTTTGCGAAACTCATTATCGAACATGATGGATTGGATAGAAACTATTTATGTTATGCGTTAAATGAAGCAAACTCAATGAAAAAGCAGATGGCAATAAGCATGCAAGGAAGTACCGTACCCAAATTGACTCCAGCAATATTAAAAGAGTTGGAAATTAAGTTGCCAACTCTTGAGAAACAAAAGACCATTGGAAAAGCATATTTCTTAATGCGAAAGCGTCAAGCGTTGGCTAAAAAACAAGCAAAACTTGAAGAACAGCTGTATTTAGAAGTTTTAAGAAAACTAGATTACTAGACAAAACTAAAAAAGAAGTGGGGAACATACCATGGCAGGATTAAACCAAAAACTATTTAGTGCCGCAGACAACTTGCGAAGCAAGATGGATGCATCTGAATACAAAAACTATCTATTAGGACTGATTTTTTACAAGTACTTATCAGATAAGTTATTAGAAAAAGTGGTTATCATCGCTGATGAATCACTTGAGGAATACAACACACAAACTAAACAAACTCAATTGTATATAAATTTGTTATCTGATGATGATATCAAAGATGATCTAATTGAAACGCTAGTAGATACTTTAGGCTATGATATTGCGCCAGAACACTTATTTAATGTATTAACTGATCAAGCGAAACAAAACACGTTTCAGTTGAATGATTTAAATAAAGCCTTTATTGATTTAGCAACCAAATATGATCAATTCAATGGATTATTTGATGATGTAGATTTAAAATCCAAAAAACTTGGTTCAGATGATCAACAAAGAAACATTACCATTACAGAAGTATTAAAGAAACTAAACGATGTCGACTTGATGGGACATAATGGAGACGTAATTGGTGATGCTTATGAATTCTTGATTGGTCAGTTTGCTTCAGAGGCAGGTAAGAAAGCTGGAGAATTCTATACACCTCATGAAGTATCTGACATGATGGCTCGCATTGCTGCGATGGGCCAAGAGGATAAAAAATTGTTTAGCGTATATGATCCCACCATGGGATCGGGTTCCTTAATGTTGAATATTCGAAACTATATCAACTATCCAGACAGCGTTAAATATCATGGACAAGAACTAAACACAACAACTTACAACTTAGCAAAGATGAACTTGATCTTGCATGGTGTAGATAAAGAAGATATGCGTTTACGTAATGGAGATACACTGAATAAAGACTGGCCGACAGATGAACCTTACACCTTTGATTCAGTTCTTATGAATCCTCCATATTCTGCAAAATGGTCTGCAGATGACACATTCTTAGATGATTCTCGTTTTAACCGTTACGGAAAGTTGGCCCCAAAATCAAAAGCTGATTTTGCTTTTCTTTTACATGGGTTCTATCATTTAAAAGATTCAGGAACGATGGCAATCGTCTTACCACATGGTGTTCTGTTCCGTGGAGCAGCAGAAGGTGTGATTCGTAAGAAACTTTTAGAAGATGGCAGTATTGATGCAGTTATCGGAATGCCAGGCAACTTATTCTTTGGAACCTCCATTCCCACAACAGTTCTCATTTTGAAGAAGAATCGTGAAACACGTGATGTACTATTTATAGATGCGAGTAAGGAGTTTTCAAAAGGAAAGAACCAAAATAAACTCTTTAAAGCACACATAGATAAGATAGTTGAAACGTATAGAAATCGAGAAAATGTTGATAGATATAGTCACATGGCTTCATTTGATGAAATAAAAGAAAATGATTTTAATCTAAACATTACTCGCTACGTTGATACTTTTATCGAAGAAGAGACTGTTGATATGGCTGCAATTGGCTCAACCATTAAAGACATTCGAAAAGAAAAAGCAGCACTAGAGTCTGATTTATTTGACATGATTTCTTCGCTGCAATTTGAAGAAAAAGATGCAGAATGGATCAAGGGTGCTTTAGAGGTGTTTAATCGTGAGAATTAAACAAAGACCAGTAATTCGTTTCCCGAAATTCGAGGAAGGGTGGAAAAAGGGCCTCCTTTCTGAACTGATGGAATTTTCAAATGGGATTAATGCTCCCAAAGAAAATTACGGCAAAGGAAGAAAAATGATTAGTGTTTTGGATATTCTCGAAGATGGGCCAATTATCTACGATAAAATTCGAAACTCTGTGGAGGTAGATGATACTACTGAAAGCAAAAATAAGGTGGTAAACGGTGATTTAGTTTTTGTTCGATCGTCAGAGGTTCGTAACGAGGTTGGTTGGACAAAAGCTTATTTACAGGAAGAATATGCTCTATATAGCGGGTTTTCAATTAGGGGTAAGAAAATAAGAGATTTTGATGCCAAATTTGTTGAACTTAGTTTAAATTATTGCAATCGAGATCAAATAGAACGGAAAGCAGGAGGAAGTACACGTTATAATGTAGGTCAATCTATTCTAAAAAATATTGAAGTTTTAAAACCTTCTATCGAAGAACAAAATGATATTGGTAATTTCTTTAAGATAATAGATGAAACAATTTCTCTCCATCAGCAAGAACTAACCACACTTAAACAAACGAAGCAAGGATTCTTACAAAAAATGTTTCCAAAAGAGGGGGAGTCTGTACCCGATGTTCGGTTCCCAGGATTTAATGCTCCTTGGAAACAGTATAAATTAGGCGAAATGTCTGTAAGTTTTGAGTATGGACTTAATGCAAGTGCAACTAAATATGATGGAAAAAACAAGTATATTCGAATTACTGATATTGACGAAAATACTCATAAGTTTTTAAAAGATAATTTAACTTCACCAAATATTGATTTATCATCAGCTGAAAATTACTTGCTTAAAGAAGGTGATATTCTCTTTGCTCGAACAGGTGCGAGTGTTGGGAAATCATATATTTATGATAAAAAAGATGGAAAAGTGTATTATGCAGGGTTTTTAATTCGTGCAAGAATTAAATCTGAATATGATTCTAGATTTATTTTCCAAAATACACTTACTTCAAAATATCGTGAATTTATTAAAGTAACTTCTCAACGATCCGGACAACCAGGTGTAAATGCTCAGGAATATGCGAATTATTCTGTAATAGCACCAAATAAAGAAGAACAAATCAAAATAGGTAACTTCTTCAAACAATTAGACGACATTCTGGATTTCCATCAAAGTGAGTTAGATGCTTTAAAAGAAACGAAAAAAGCTTTTCTACAAAAGATGTTTGTGTAATTAGATAGAAAAGAGGGAGTAACGTGACCAAGATCGCACATAATGAAGAAATTGAAGTGGAACGTCGTTTAATTGAAGTGCTAGGGGAAGGGCATAATCAGTGGAATTATCGTCCGGATTTAAAGTCTGAAGAAGATCTTTGGAAGAACTTGCGTCAAAAAATCACTCAGAATAACTTATCAGAAATTGGGGAACACCCCATTTCTGATAAGGAGTTTGATTCAATCAAAACAGAATTACTCTCGAAAACAAAGACACCCTTCGATGCGGCTAGATGGCTCAAAGGAGAAAACGGAATTGCTCGGATTACGATAGAACGTGATGATGTATCTTTAGGATCGATGTCGCTGATTTTGTATTCCAACCAAGATATCGGGGGCGGAATCTCTACATACGAAGTGGTGCACCAGATTGCCAAACAAAAGGTAGATGGTGACGGCCGTGATCGCCGATTTGACGTGACACTCTTGATTAATGGGCTGCCAATCGTTCAAATTGAATTAAAACAGGTAAACGCCAAAGACGGCGTATTCCAAGCCTACAATCAAATCAAGAAATACGCAGAGGAAGGGATGTTTCGAAACAACATCTTTTCTACACTTCAGCTATTTGTCATTTCGAACGAACAAACGACGCGGTATTTTGCTAATGCGATGCCAAAAGACATGCATAAGAAATTTGTTTTTAGCTGGCGTACCACCGATAACCGAAAAGTAGAAAATCTCTATGAATTTGTGAAACAAGTCTTGAATATCCCAGATGCACACCGTTTGATTGCCAATTATACGATTGTTAGTGAAGATCAGGACAATAAAGCCTTGATGGTATTACATCCGTATCAAATTCATGCGATCGAGGCTTTGTTTACTTCTGCTATGAAACGCGAATCTGGATTCGTATGGCATGCGACAGGTTCAGGAAAAACGTTAACAAGTTTTGTTTCTACGAAGTTATTAGCTCGTAAACCCGGTGTAGATCGTACAATTATGATCATTGACCGAAAAGACTTGGACAATCAAACTACGACCGAATTCACCAATTTTGCTTCAGAGTTTAATACCGGTATTTCTTCAGGTAATGCCAAGTCTAATAGCTTGATTGTAGGTACTAAGAGTGCAAAAAAGTTAAGTGAGACTCTACTATCTGATACGAATTCGAATACTGTCATTATTACCACACGCCAAAAATTAGAATCCGCTTTGCGAATTGCTCAAAAACAAGAAGAAAAAAGTGGCACTCAGCGTTTTAAGAAACTGATCGGTCAGCATATTGTTTTTGTCGTGGATGAATGTCACCGTGCGTTAAGTGCAGAAGGAATGGAAGCCATCAAGGGATTCTTTCCAAACTCTACATGGTTCGGTTTTACAGGTACTCCGATATTTAATGAAAATAAAAAACAAGCGAAAGGTCAATTGGCACGGACCACGCGTGATCAGTATGGGGATATTCTTCATACCTATACCATTAAGAATGCGTTAGAGGATGGATCAGTTTTAGGGTTTCAAGTAGAACACGAAGATACGATTGAACCAACCTCATTATATAACTCTATTTTTAATCAACTGCGTCAGAATGAAAAAAACGCAGAAAACACTGATGATGAACTGAACGAGTTAATCGATAAGATGGATGGAATAGAGAAGGAAACTTATATTCCGAACTCTTCATACGAAAGTGAGGAACATATTCAAAAGGTCATACATAAGATCTTTCGACCAGATAACGCCTACACCAAATTTGATTTTAAAAATGGCCGTCCTCAAAAGTCTGCCATTTTAACAACTAGTTCGATTGATATGGCGAAACGATATTATCATGCTATTAAAGAGATGACGAAAGATCCTGAATGGTTAACAACCGAATTTGCGGGACATCCAATCCGGAAAGGTCGTACGATTGAAGATCCCGATTTCCCAAGAATCGCGATTACCTATTCGGTACAAGAAAATGAAGAAAACTCTAAACAATTCCAAGAGGAAATGAAAGGAATTATAAAAGAGTATAACAATTATTATCAAACAGCTTGGTCGATTGAAGATATTGAACGGTTTAATGGGGATATCAACAATCGATTAGCCCGTAAAAGAGCAGAATTTAAAGAATTTGGGAAACAAATTGATCTAGTGATTGTCGTAGATCGATTGTTGACAGGATTTGATGCACCAACGATTCAAACATTATTCGTGGACAGAAACCTAAGTTATGCCAATTTGATTCAAGCCTTTTCTCGAACCAATCGAACGTATCCCGGAAAGACTAAGGGTTTGATTGTAACATTCCGTAAACCTTCAACGATGGAGCAGAATGTAAAGGATGCGACGAAATTATACTCGAACGAAAACGATGATTCCCAACTTGTTTATCCGACGTATGACGAATCAAAAAAACGCTTCAAAAAAGCTCACAAGTCACTGCATACTTTGGTTCCAAATCCTACAGACATTAACGAACATTCTTCTCTCGAAGACCGAATCGAGTTCGTAAAAGCTTTCCAAGAGCTAAATAATGCCTTTGAGGCTCTAGTTACGTATGATGACTACAATGATGACATGGAGAAATCAAGAGTCCTTCAAGAACAGGTGAGGACTTTAGAGGAATATATCGGTGTGTACAATACCGTAAAGGGATCGTTGGTAGATGAAGAAGACGGTGATGGACCGAGCCCTGATTTCTCAGGCATTGAGTTCTATGGAGAAAATGCGATTAAACTCTACGACATTGATTCAACCTATATCGACCAATTATTGGGGACGTATTCCGCAAATAATCAGAATATCCGAAATGAAATTGAAAAAGCACTTCAAAAGTTAAAAAAATCAGAAGTAGTTAAAGAGGTCTACCGATCCATTTTAAACGCTATCGATAACAAAGAAATAGATTCAGAGGAAGATGTTTTTGTCGTGAAACGTCGTTACTTTACGCATTCCTACAATCAAGCTATTGAAGATTTTGCGAATGCTTGGTTTGTGGAAGAGCGAGAGCTGCATGCCTCTGCAGTTCAATATCAGATAGGAACCGATCCAATTCCAAATATCGGGGGAATCATCGACAGCAAAGACTTCAATAAATATAAAGTCGTACATCCGGAGGCAGTGCCGTTCAAATACGGACCAGAAATGAAGCGTCAATGGAGAAAGACATTAGATGAAATTATTGTCCCTTTAGATGACGAGTTGAGATAAATAGAGTTTTTATTTAGTAAAGTCCAACTGCAAAGGTATGTAGTTGGACTTTACTTTATCAAAAAAGGATATGGCGGAATAACAATATATTTAAGAAGCGTTAATTACTCCTCCTAGGCACAGAACCAGCAAACGGCGACAAAACAAGACGTTAATGTTCCAGTATTAGTTCCTTCAGAAAAAAACAATGAAGAATAACTATAGTTATAGAAAATATGAAGCATTATGTAAATTAGAAATATATAAGATATACAAATATGAGACTACGGGGGTCTAAATTCGATGAAATTAATCATAGCATAAATGAACTTAGATACAGAATCCAGTTCAGCGGATAACCAAGATCAATGAAGTTTGGGATCAGGTTATCAAAACTTAGACGTTTGTTTTTAACATCGAATGAAGCTGTATGCATTAAGACGCTTGCTAATTTCGTCACAGAACGTTTCTCAAGCATGATTAAAAGAACCAGTACCTTTTTCGGGATACTGGTTTTTTGTTGTCTTATTCTAAAGACGATTTTCAGGCTTAAGCCTGTTATTAATTTCAAGATGGAGTCTATTTAGTTATTGCGCTTGTGATAGTGAAAAAATCTATCGTTAATATAGAGTTGTGTTCATCTTTGACAATGACTTTTTTATTTATTGGATCAACCTTTGTAACGGTCCCAATTCTTGATGTAATGAACCCATTTTTCAAAGTCATTATTTCTAACAAAACTTGGTTTTCAAAGCTTTCTAAAATTAGCTGTTCCATTTCTTCAATTTGCCCCTGATCTAATTGCGGGCGTGGTGTTTTGTAATAGTCTTCTTGTACCTCCCAAAAGCAATACAATAAAAACTTATCTGGTTGTAAATTAAGGTAGTAGAGTCAAACTGAATGCGATCTTCAACTATCGGGCGCTTTAATTGAATGACACAAAACTCCTAAATATTAAGGAGTTTTGTGTCATTATAATAGAACAAATAAACCATTAAACAATTCACAAAGACTTTTGTGTCGCTCGTCAAATATAATTTACGACGGAAGGAGGCAGTTCATACTCGCAATTTAACTTCGTGTATAATATAAAATGTACGAACAACAGTAGCTACTGGTACAGTTTAACGACCATACAATCGGATATATATCCTCTACTAAAAATGTATAATGGAGTATTTTAATGAGTGTAAAAAGTATTTTTGATCACATAATTCAAGGAACTAACATGACCCCTATGGAGGTCACTGCATGGTTAATATTAACTGCTTTATTCATATGGTTATATAAAGAATTTAAAGAACAATATCAGAGAAAAGTTGATAAAACCATCCATGTAACTGAGCAATCTATGACACATTATAGCAAATTATTAAAAGCCTATTATAATGAAAAGCCCAATGATTTTTTTTCTTCTGTTTACGAGAGTCTTCCTTATATGAATGTAATTCTTATGAATGAAATTCTCAAAGAATTAGAGGATGTTTTAAAAAGTGAACAAGAGAAAATGACTAGTATAAAGAATAAGATATTAAATGAAGTTAAAAGCATAAAAAATGATAATAAAGAATGGAAACATATAAAGTTACCATTAGAAGGAACTTTATATTTTGTTAAAAAGTTTCAGGTCCTTTCTTATTCAATTGTTATGCCTGTTTTTACTTTGTATGTGGGAACATTCTTTATGCTCATTTGGTTTAGCGGCAGTAATGCTAATTTAAGCACTTTGCGTGTAAGTGCAATAGTTATAATGTTGTTTATGATAATAATTTTTCTTGAATTGTTAGTAACTAATAGGTTGAAATGGAGAAGTGTACCAATAATAATAATTAATCTAGTTTCTATACTGGCTTTAGTCTTACAATTTAAAATTAATTGGGTAATATTAACTATAGTAATAATTTCTTTCTTTATATCAATAGCCCTTTTGTTGATATTTGGAATAAAAAAGAAAAGAATTTTTTAAATTCATAATAAACCTAACAGCATTTTCATCTTAGTTATCTCACTTGTTTAATGGAACCTAGCTATCTAAAAAAATACAAATTTACAATTACTTGAAACAAGGAAGGTTTTCTTGAAACTAAGTTATACTCTGAAATTACCCTTAAACCCTCAAAAAATAATATTGAAAGTAAGTTATATTCTGGCTTCAAAGTATATGGATACATTGTGTTTGAAAGTAAGTCTAGACTTTTATAGACCGATTCCTTGAATCTCCTGTTTATAAATTTATTCTAAATATTGTAAAAGGGCAAAAAAATATAAACCGTCTGTCTTACCAGCTTTTCGTTTTTGGAGTTTGTTATTAAAGAAAACGCACAAAAAAATATATCGGTTTAGTGATTCTTGTCTAAATAGTTTAGAGTTTGGTGTCTTTGTACGAACAAAGGAGAGGGTATAAGAATTAATCTCTTCTTTTATATGTTTGCGTGAAACTCTAATTTAACGAACAGTTTATCTTTTGAATTCTATATGGTATAATTTACACATAAATATAAGTTTTCCCAATAATAGGTAGTCAAGGCGAAGGTAAAATATAATAAAATTACCAACATGGACAACCTCTTAATTACGATATGGAGGACATTATAGAATGGAATATGTTATCCGAGGTAAAAAATACTTAAACTTAACCCAAAGTGAGTATATAAGGTTACATTCCTTATGTGAACGTTATCCTAATTCTAAAAAAGGAACGTGGTCTTTTAAGTGTCATTTTTGTAATGAAAAGTGGTCATCTAAAAGTAACCTCCCCTACTTTGTTGGAGGAAAAAATCAATGTTCTATGTTCTGTTCAGAGGAATGTGCTTTAAAAGATTATGATGATGCTAAATAGTCAAAAGTGAAATGGTAGGCGAGTTAAATGAGAGACCAACTTATTAAGTCTATAAAAGAGAGTAATAGCTTGTTGCACGAAGCAAAAGAACGGATGAATAATTTAGGATTTAAGATAGTCGCCTTGCCAGATGAATGGTTTTTTGATGATCTTGATGAAAATGCCAGCAGCGAGATGGAATTGATAGAATACTTGTTTTCTAAATGGATAGTTTATCATGAAGAACAGCACAAATGGACAAAAATAGATAAACATGAGTCAATTCAATCTTTTATATTTGAGGATTTATTGCCTAAAGACTTTAATTCACCAAATTGGATAATTGAAATACTTTATGAAGTAGACTTTGTAAACAATGCTTTTGAGAATATATATAAAGGTAAATATACTCTTGAAGAGTACTTTGAAGACCTGTTGTCGAAAAAGTTAAAATCCTAAAATAGAAAGCAAGGAGTGAATTTTTATGAAATATACCATTCTAATCCCAATACATTTCTTCAATGTAAGTAGTTCTTTAAACAGAGGAATACAAATAAAAGACAATATGAGACTTTCAAATAGTAATACCTTTATTGAACAATTATTTACATCGACTGATATATATGAGTATGTGGGGGCTGTTGGATACCATGAATTAAAAGATTCTACTTATATTTATGCTGAGGGTGAAATTGAAAATTTATATGAACAATACGGTAAACAGGATAACTATCAAAATTACTGTTTTCTATACTTAAGGAACGTTTCAGCTTTTTTGGAGACTCTTTGGGAAGTGGAAGATCACAGTTCTTATGTAAGAGATGGTTTTATTTATCTACATAATTCTGATAACCCTAAAGATGGTAAACTTCAAAAATCCTCACTATCTGCTATACCTTCAACAAGTGAAGGTTTTCATGTTACCAGTACATTTTCAAGAGAACATATATTAGAAGCGGTAGAGATTTATAAAGATATCACTCCATTTGAATTTAATATGTTAATAGACGGGGGCAGATATCCTCAAGCAAACCCTTTAGGAAAAGAGCTTACTAGAATAGAACGATCTCAGGTCTTTGTGAGTATAGCCAGAAATCAGACAATACTTCCATTAAAAATCTTTAATTATTGTAATGCTCTTGAATGTTTATTTACCACAGATAATACTGAAGTTACTCATAAAATTGCTGAAAGGGCAGCCGCAGTCCTTGGAACAAGTCTAGAACAAAAAATAGAGTATTTTAAAAGTATTAAAAAAGCTTACGGAATAAGGTCCAGGCTAACCCATGGACAAGCTGTTAATGTTATTGAAGATGAACTCAAAAAACACTCCAAGTTTTTAGATGATATTATGAGACAATTATATCGAGCTAAACCAATAGACTTTACTTTGAATAACACTCAATTGGAAGAATACTTTTTGAAGATATTGCTTGATTAGTCTCCCTTTTATAATTATATAAAGGATAAGTATTGGTTTAGGAATAAACATTAATTCCCTAAGTTATTTAATATTAAGATTATTAATAAAGGAGATATTGGATATGTGGCTTTTTCCTATAACAACTCCGGGACCAGCAGCAGAGCTAGCAACTCGGGACTTTTCATCACACATTTATGTTTTTGAGCTAGAATTATATGCAGGTAATTCGAAGTATTATCTTGGTTCACCTCATTTCAATGATGTTGATGTTTCAGACCACCAAAGAGCTATTTATCGTGCCAAGAGCATAACTGCGATATTTACATCTATTCAGAGGCTAAGCTATTCCCTCATATGGGGTTACGATACAAGTAAGATTGTATTTTATTATAGTGATGAAGATGTCCACTCTTTTTCCCTGGGAGTATCAGATGAAAATATAGCCCTTGAAGAAATGGCAGATCCCTTTAAAAATCAAATTGTGCAACAACGGACATATGTTAATCAATATCATTCATATTTAAATTTAGCTGCAACAGATGACTTAGTTAGTAATGTTTTAATCTTGATGAATGATGCTTTTAATTTTGCACAATATTTCTATATTAACCTATATAAAATTGTTGAGACAATTGAGAATGATTGGGGGAAACAGGAGATAGTGCAGTTTTCTAATGTGGCAAAAGAGGCTTTAGAATATTTAAAAAGCGACAATATCAAAGGTTATATGAATAACTATATGGCATCAGGGTTATTCTCCCGACACGGATTTAGAAATAGACAACAAGCAGCTCCTTCTATAATTAATCCCCCTCCTGTAGATGAGATAAAAAAAGAATTAAAACGATTTATTAACGGTTGGTTAAACTATAAGTTAAATAAAACTACTATAACGTTTTCTCTCTAAATATCATGTAATTATGTTTAGTCTATATTCCAAATGAGGAAAGATTATGACAGTATTCATGGTGGAAAATGTAATACTTTATTATTCGTTAAAATTTTCTTTCACGCAAACTTGTCGTTTTTTGTCGAAAAAACTTTGAGGGTTAGGAATGTTAAATTCCCTTCCTCTCCTCAATAATATAAGGAGCATTCCTGTAATGAATGTTTTTGAGGGTTGAACAAAAAAAGAGCCCCTTGGTATGATACGAGGTGTCCAAAGCTTCGAAGCAAAAATGGACCCTTAATTTAGAACCAAGGAGGACTCAACATGCATTATACACAAAATCAGAAAATCTCTCAAATCACACCGTCAACTCTCATCATTGGTATTGATATTGCCAAAGACAAACACGTGGCACGTGCACAAGACGATCGAGGAATTGAATTTGGAAAACGATTGGTCTTTGAAAATCGAATTCATGGATTTCAGCTACTATTGGATTGGATGGAACGCCATCAAAAGAAAAACGGTAAAAACCATGTCATTTTTGGCGTAGAACCTACGGGACATTATTGGCTTAACCTGGCGTATTTCCTTCGTGCCAAAGGTTTTGACTTTGTTTTAGTCAATCCGATGCACGTGAAGAAATCAAAAGAGCTAGACGATAATTCACCAACCAAAAATGATACGAAAGATGCCCGCGTAATCGCACAGTTGATAAAGGATGGCCGATACTCCGTACCGAACCTCTTGGAAGGCATTTATGCTGAACTAAGAGAAGGCGTCAAATTAAGAGATCAGCTGACCAAACAACTCATGATTATCGAAGGGCGAATTCAAAACAGTATCCAACGATACTACCCCGAGTTCTTCGACGTATTTGGAGATTGGGAAGGAAAAGCCGCCTTGTGTACACTGAGGCTCTTTCCATTTCCCTCTCAAATTCGGGAGATGACACCAGAGGAAGTATTAGCACGATGGAAACCTTTTGTGCAACGTGGTGTCGGATTAAAACGGGCCACTAAGCTTGTCGAAACTGCTAAAAAAAGCGTGGGGATACAAATAGGCATTCGGTTTGCCAAACAGGAATTAGATTGTTTGTTAGATCAATATGACCTTTTTAAAAAGCAATTGAAGGAATTAGATGAAGAGCTCGAAGTGCTTGTAGATACGTTGCCAGGGGCCAAAGAAATGAAAAACATTCCTGGCATGGGTTCTACCACCGTCGCTCTATTCTATGCAGAAGTGGGAGACATCACGAAGTACAGTCATCCCCAGCAACTAGTAAACCTTGCAGGGCTCTCTTTACGAGAACATAGTTCCGGCAAATTCAAAGGGCAAACAAGAATCTCCAAAAGAGGACGAAGTCGTTTAAGAAGAGCACTATATCTAGCTATTCGCCCAATGGTTGCCCATAACCCTACGTTTAAAGCCTTGCATCAGTATTACACCAAGCGAGCAGACCGCCCGCTTAAGAAGCAACAGTCACTCATTGCCTTGTGTTGTAAGCTATTACGAGTGTTGTTTGTCATTGGCAATAAGCAATGTGAATTTGATGGTTCCTTACTGTTAAGAGGAATACCTCAAATTAATGAATTACAGGCTGCATAAGCCTATTATCTTACTCCAGAATAACTTGGTATATCTCAACTACAAATACCATTAGTGCAGAGTTGGAGCTTATTTATTCCATCCGGGCAACAAGACCCAGCAAAGGAGCATATCCAACCTCCACCTCATGGATACGCAGGACGAAGGAATGTGTGGATTACCATCCGGAGAGAAATGGGAGGGTTAGCGACCGTGACTTGCGTGGAGAACCTTAGCACGGTTATATGGTTTTTACCAAACTAGCCCAGTTTGGCTGTTAGGATGGCCCCCACCCTGTAAAAATTAGATAGATATTCAATATCTATCCACTCATGTTGGTGAGTCTACTAATTGGTGTTTTTGAAAAACGGAGAATACGTGAGTATTCAGGAGATATTTAAACTTTATAGAGGGAGGTATTTTGATTGGCTGGAAGAACCAGAGAACAGCAAATACACGAAAAGAGACTAGAACAACACTTACCTTCTATGCCGGACTATGTAATAGAGTTTATCCGATCAAAAAAAAGAAAAAAATATTCCCCTTCTACACTGCTTAGCTATGTTCATGAATATGAGAAGTTTTTTAAATGGCTACTTAAAGAACAGTTAATTCCTTTAGATGATAATGGTAATCTGGTTGACAAAATAAGAGACATTCCTTACTACGCCCTAGAGCATCTTAGAAAAGATAACGTAGAATATTATATCGATTACTTAACCGAAGAAGATCTAAATGTAAAAAAAGGTGTTATAAAAAAACGATCGGATGCTGCCATACAAAGAAACATTAATGCATTAAAGTCCCTCTTTAATTACTTAACTACAGAAACAGAAAACGACGATGGGGAATGTTATTTTTACCGTAATGTCTTTAGTAAAATTAGCCTTACTAAAAAGAAGGTTACAGCCAGTCGTAGAGCAAAAAAAATAAGCTCTGTAATTTTATCAGATAAAGAAATCCATTCCTTTATCGACTTTGTAAAACATAAATATGAAAAAGGCTTATCCCCTCGCGAACACTCTTCTTTCAAGAGGGATAAAGAACGAGATGTAGCTTTAATTAGCTTGCTCCTGGGTAGCGGGATACGTGTTTCGGAAATTGCCAGTTTATTAATATCTGGAGTTGATTTTAAAAGATGTGAAATTGACATAATTCGTAAGGGTGGAAAAGATGATACCGCTGACGTCCTCCCTTCTGCTATGGAAGAGTTAAGAATTTACTTGGATATAAGGAAAGAGAGATACAAAGCTACAGACAATGATCCTTATGTTTTTCTTACCAAGTACAACGGTGGAGCACAACCAATATCCGTAAGAGCCATTCAAAATCTAATAAATAAATACACAAAGGCCTTTAATGAAGGTAAAATCCTAAGCCCTCATAAACTACGACACACCTTTGCAAGTGAATGGATAAGGACCGGTGGAAATATTGTATTGCTAAGAGATCAGTTGGGCCACAGTTCTATTGAAACTACATCTCTATATACAAATCTTTCTCAAGAAGAGCGCAAAAAAGTAATAAATGAAATGGAGCAAGTAAGAACTCCCAAGTAAGACCTTATCAATTGTTTTTATTAAATTATGAAGGAGGAAATTACCGTGATTATCGAAATGCTAAAAATTCTTGTATTAATCGTTGGCGGTATTTCATTACCCTAAATGGATTGTTTTACATGATTATCCCAAAACTAAGTCCTGGAAGATTCTTTTTAAATACAATCTTCTTAGTATCAGTGACTTATATTTCATTTAACGCGGAGAAGACAGCTGCATGGATTGAGAAACATGTTACGCTACCTAATTTCGACCCTTTATATTTTTACGTCTTCGTCTTAATTTCCGTTCTTATGGTGAACCTTCTTAGCTTTAAGTCTAGTGGAAAACGCATATAAAATACAATAAAGGTGGTATACAAAATGAGTAATTTACCAGTGGATTACGGAAGAGATGCTGCATTAAACAAATTAAAGAACAACAATGTTTTCTCTATAGAATACAAGTTAGAAACAAACCAGGGGTCTTCTCTTGTATCAGTCTTCATAAATCTTACTGAGATATCACCA
The DNA here is from genome assembly GCF_042800035.1 of Sutcliffiella sp. NPDC057660. Lineage (NCBI taxonomy): Bacteria > Bacillati > Bacillota > Bacilli > Caryophanales > Bacillaceae > Sutcliffiella > Sutcliffiella sp. NPDC057660. Next base: position 94,047 of record NZ_JBHVHV010000017.1, on the reverse strand, counting down.
CAACAAGGATATAAATGGCTTATAAGCATCCCAATGTATAATACTTGCTTCTTCCTCCCTGTTACATTTAGCACGGAGAGTGTAGAAGAACATCTTCATCATGCTAAAAATGATCAGAAAGATTGGAATAAAGAGCTGGCCAATAATATATATCTAAAAATAGAACAGATCCTGAATGAAGCTTAATCTGATAAAAAAGAAAAATTCTAAAAATAATGTGGTCGTTACTAATAAAAATATATTATAATTGAGTCATAGCGGTTTTCCTTTTTTCTTTATTTTTGCAATCATTTTATGATTAGCGGCTGAACACTAAACCATAAGCGTTCTTTGGAACGATCTTTAATCAAAGAGTTTTCTCTTTGTCTAAGAATCGTCTCTAAAGAGCGCTTTTTTGTGTTCAAAAACAAAAAACCTTTTGGAGAGTGTTAATTATGAAAAAGCATTATCAGTTGGCAAAAGAGGAATTTACATTATACGGAGCGGATTGTACAAGTTTACAAAACATGCTTGCTGTATTAATTGGACCAAAAGCGGAAGCTGCTGTTACTGGTGAATTAGCTAGTTTAGGTGTTAATGGCCTAGCTGAGTTATCAAAAAAAGAGTTAATGGCTTATCCATCTGTCGGTGAAACAGGTGCAAATAGAATAATGAGTGCTTTTGGCCTTGCAAATTACATTAGAAAGTATCAGAAAGAGGAATCTTACACTGTTAGATCCCCAGAAGATGCTGCAAAGTACTTTTCAGATTTAGAATATCTAAATCAAGAGTTATTTGATGTAATTTTCTTGAATACCAAAAACCAAGTTATCTCTAGGAAAAATATTTTCAAGGGAACATTAAATGCAGCTGTCGTTCATCCACGTGATGTCTATCGTGAAGCCCTTAGAGTCAGTGCTGCTAGTATAATCGCTTGTCATAACCACCCGTCCGGATCACCTGACGCTTCGCGTGAAGACATTGATATTACTAAGCGTTTGAAGGTCGTAGGAGCTGAGATAGGCATCGAGTTGCTCGATCATATTATAATCGGCGATTGTGGAAAATTTTTGTCATTAAAAGAAAAGGGTTACCTCTAATAAAGTAGTCTCAGTGTATCCAATAACCCAAAGTATTTCAAAACGAAGTAGGACTTTTCAATCTTTGAAAGTGGTGAAAACATGAATAAGATAAACGAACCCTTATATACTTATGAAGTGTACTATGGAGAAAACTTATTAAACTTCTCTAAATGGAGATGCGAGGCAAGAAATAAAGGAGATGCTAAGGGTAAGTTTAGAAAAGTATTTGGTTATAACTATCTCCGTATCCTATCTGTTAAAGAAGTGTCAGCATAATAACGTAAAAAGTGCCTCTCTATATAGAGAAGCACTTTTTTTATGAAAGTTCATTTTTTTAAGTCTATTTAGTAATTACAATCTGAAAAAAGTTTACAGTTTAGCTGTTTGTGATATAATTTACATTAAGAAGACATATAATAAATAGAGCCAAAGTGCGACCAACACTTTGACTCATGACAGTATAATTCTACAGTGGCGCAGCTGCTGTGGGAGAACGAAACGATCCACCCGGTCTACTATGCCATTGTCGACGGGTGGATTACTTTTTTTGTGCAAGTTTTATTAGTACGACTACAAGGTTCAAAAAGGCTAATATGAATAGGCCTGATCCTAAAAAGATCTGTAGTTCGCTCATACAGTTCACCCCCGTCTCCACAGGGATTCACTGCTCCACCCGTATTAAACTGTCCTCTTTATTATACCACTTTTGGCAGTAATAAGAACATTCGTTTCCTAATTATTATTATTCTTTTCCAATGCCAGGTAATCCCTCATCTTATTTTCCATCATCATTTTTAGCGCATATTTCAAAAATCGAAATTCACTGTTGTACCCGCGGACTAAGTATTTATAAACCCAAAAATCTTCATTTACAACTTCCCTATTAAAGACCTTAATTCCCTTCTTCCCCATAATCCGCTTTGTTTCAATTAATTCCATCCTCACTTTTTTGAGAATAACCTCCACCAATTCTAAGAATGGATTCTGCATCCGGATTGTAGACGCTGCTATCGACTGCTTTTCTCTTTCCAATGTATCAACCAGTAATCCCAAGACAATAAATTTTGCTGATATATCCTTATCTTCTTCTGTAAGAATATGACTCATACTATTCCTCACTTTAACTATTATTACATTCATGTTAGAACAAATGTTCCTGTTTAGCAAGGGGATTACCATAAACTTACTAATTTTTACAGTCGTGTTATCTGTTAAAATTAAGATAAGGAGTTGAAACAATCATGTTTGTTAGTCCAATGTTACTTCAAAAGAGCGAATCAGCTTCTGAGTCAATGGAGCTAATCAACGAGTTAAAACTGGACGGGATCAGATTAATTCTCAGTAAGTTTAACCATAATATTAAGCTCTATACGAGACATGGGAATGAAGTCACTTACATCTTTAGAGACTTATTAACCCTAGACGTACCAGAAGGAACCATTTTAGATGGAGAGCTGGTTGTACCAGGGAAAAATGGGGCTCCAGACTTCGAAGCTGCGATGGAGGTATTCAGGTCCTCTAAAAGCGCTCATTTCTATCAGTTTTGCGCTTTTGATGTCATATATTATAAAAACGAGAAAATAACCTCTATGCCCCTCCTGGATCGTAAGATGATACTCGATTCATTAGATATAGAACACCCTAATTTTGTGGTCACGAAATGGATGTTGGGTTACGGCCCAGAATACTTTGAACTTACTAAACAACAAGGATTAGAGGGAATCTGCCAAAAGCGCAAAGATTCCACCTATGAGCATCGTAGATCTCCATCATGGAGGAAGCTGATTAACTACCAATATGATGGTAGTGTTTCCATAGTCGGGTTACAAAAAGATAAATTTGGCTGGCTATTACAATTTAGTGATGGACGAGCTGCAGGCATTATGGAATTCGTTCCCCCTGCTGATAGAAAAAAGTTATACAAGGAAAAGCGCTTGTTGGAGCAAAGTGATAAATACTACTTCATCGAGCCGGTTCCCTGTACTGTAAAATACAGAAACCTTACGAAAAATGGTCTATTGAGAATCCCTTCATTTGTTTCGTGGAACGAGTAAAGGCAAGCCCTATGACAGGCTTGCCTTTTCTTATTTTCTGCTATACGACTGATTTATCCTTTTGTTCGATAAAAGTCCTAATACCCTTTGTTTGGAGAGGTTTACTGATATAATACCCTTGAATCACATCGCACCCTTGATCCATTAAAAACTGGTATTGCCATTCTGTTTCAACCCCTTCCGCTACCACTTGCAATCCAAGGCTCTTTTCTAAATAAAGAATCGATTGGGTTAATTCTTTGTTGGTATAGTCAGGATTGATAATTTGAATAAAGGATTTATCTATTTTCAAAGCATGTATAGGAGCTCTGCAGATAACCCAGGGAGGAATATCCTGTACCGAAATCATCAACTGCTATAGAAACACCTAGCTGGCAGATCCGCTCTAAAATAGAAACACTATTTTTAGATAGGAGTACTCCTTCAGTGATCTCTATTTCTAATAATCCTGGATTCAATCCTGTTTCAGCAATCATTTCACTAATCAAAGTATCTACATGAGGATAGATGTTAAAGATGACAAGCGAAAAACTGCTATTTATTAATAGCGGATTATTTGTAATAGAATCAATTTATTATTGGTTTACTGCGTTTTCATACTGAGCTAACAAAGTACTTAATTCCCCTGTTTCATTCAAATATTGTATAAAATATTTTTCTCCTACATTCCGTATTTCTCTAAACCTTTTTCCTTCAAATTGTGGATTTTCAAACAGTGCTCCAGGTTGATTAAAGGCTGGAGTTAAGTCATATCCGTATTTTTGAATAAGTGCTTCTTTAATATCCTCATCCCAGTAAGATGGTAAAAATGAGTTCTGAGTTAATAATTCGGCAAACTCTTTTCCTTGTATATACTCCAGAAATTTTACTGCTTCTTCATTCTCGCTAAAAGCTGAAATTGAAAAAAGTGAATCTGAAAATGCAAGGCCTCCTTTATTTTCTTCAAATACTGGCATTTCTACTAATCCCCATTCAACATCATCAATTTTTGCATAAAACTCTATAAATTCAGTATCTACTAGCTGGCTTATTGGAATAATTGCCATAGCAACTTTGCCCTTTATAAATTCTTCCGTGGTTGCTTTTAAGTTATTTTTGTACAACTGTGAGAATAATGTCCAATATTTTTTGTTTATTTCATTATCAACTACTGCTTTACCATTTTCATTTTCTATATTTTGGATAGGATCCATTAAACTCTGAGATAACCAATAAAATTCTTTATCTGATTCAATAAATCCTAGAGCAATACCTTTGTAATCAGATTGAGATTGAATTTTATCGGCAAAACTTGCCATTTCCTCCCAATTCATACTACTCTCTGGCTTATCTATTCCTAATTCTTTAAAAATCTTTTTATTATATATAAGTAACTGGTTATTAAACGTAGGAGATACAGCATATACATCACCATTTCCTGCTTTTTTGATAGGTTCGATGACTGCTGGTGCTATTTTTTCAAGAATAGGTTCTTCTATTAAATCGTTTAACTTCTTGACATTTCCTCTTTTTACCAAACCATCTAAGTAATCTGTTGGGAAACCAAAGATTATATCTATATCTTTATTTTCCTTCATATATTCATCAATTACCGCATCTAAATCATGCCAGTGATCAGATACTTTTTCAGCACTAGGGAATACTGATTTAAGCTCAATATCATTATCATAATTTTTGCTATATACATTTTTTATCATTTCTCCATGCTCTGGAATTATCGTGGCAATCACTAAAGGTTTTTGTTCATTTACTTCAGTAATTTGTTTTAAACATCCTGATAATAGAACAAGAAGCGAAATAAATAATAATATTTTTTTTGACATAGTAAGGAGAACCAACTTTCTGTTATTTTTTTAAATTTTTGTTTAAAATTTACTTTAGTGTTATTTTTTACAAATTTTGTTATAATGTATTAGTACTTACCAAAATTCATTATTGCACAGGAGGGGAAAATGGAATCGTACATGGCTGTTTTAACAAAAAATCAAAATTTATTTAAATTTGTAGAAACAATTTACTACAATGTATCATTAAAACTCATTAATGATATTGAAAGCTCTTTATTGGATAAAAATTGTTTGTCTATTGTTTGGGATTTATCAAGTTTTACAAATTTAAGTCAAATTGAAAAATCTATTAATAAACCAATTATTATTTTCTCCGATTTATTGAATGATTATTACAGTTCCTTTAGCCTATTTAGTAAATTAGTAGATACAAATACAACTAAGTCACGAAAATTTAATGATCTGCATAGATTACATAATGATACTTTTTTCTCTATAGAAAAGCATTGTATTATAACCCAAAATTCTATTCAATTACTAACAAGCTTAGAATTTAGACTATTGTATTACTTATTAAAAATTGAGGGAATGGCAGTAAGTACAGACCTTTTGATGGAAAAATTAGATTTAGATTCACCTTCTTCTTTATATGTATGCATAAAAAAATTACGGAAAAAAATAGAATATAATTCTACTAAACCTTTGCTCTTACTATATCATAAAAACAAAGGTTATTACCTAAATATTAACAATATTAACAAAAAATAAGATATGTCTTAATTTTTGTCTATTTGAATTTTCTGATAAATATAATAATCTAATAGTAGAGAAGGAGGTGTTGATTTTGAAACTACAAAAAATGAAAATGCTAATTTTAGCTGGAGTCGTAGCAACCAGTATTGCCGTTCCTAATGCAGCTTCTGCTGATACTGCTTATAATACTACTCTCAACCCAGGTCAAACAAAAACCATTGCTACTGAAGCTATTTGGGCAGATGCAGAATTAATAGGTACTCAATATCCTGTATATTCAACTGGAAACTGTGGAGTACAGTATATTGTTGTAGATAGTTCTGGCAATGTAAAAGCACAAAAAACCTCATACGTTGAAGGTCAGGTTAACTTTTACTTAGACTTAAATGCCATAGGACAAACTTTTGCTGTAAAAGCAAAAAATGTTTATAACGGCGCAAAAGATTTCATTAAATTAGTTGGGAATCTATTTGACTAATAATTTAAAGCCATATAACGATTTAATATCGATATATGGCTTTTTCAATTTTCATACAAACATACTAATATGAAAACGAGGTCATAGTATTGAAACTACAAAAAATAAAAATGCTAATTTTAGCTGGAGTCGTAGCAACCAGTATTGCCGTTCCTAATGCAGCTTCTGCTGATACTGCTTATAATACTACTCTCAACCCAGGTCAAACAAAAACCATTGCTACTGAAGCTATTTGGGCAGATGCAGAATTAATAGGTACTCAATATCTTGTGTATTCTACTGGTAACAGTGGAGTACAGTATATTGTTACAGATACTTCAGGTAATATAAAAGCCCAGAAAACGTGCTACTGCAACGGTGAAATTCAATTCGACCTAGATCTAAATGCCATAGGACAAACTTTTGTTGTAAAAGCAAAGAATGTTTATAACGGAGCAAAAGATTACATTAAACTAATTGGGAAATTGATTGACTGATTATTTCAAAAGGAGGACTGTCCAGAAGATTTTTAATTATAAATTTCGCCAGGCTCTCCTTTTTCCTAAAAATAAAGCGCACAAAAAAATGCTACTAGTTTAGGGATGGATTCATTGAACACAGCCCCTTTTAGTATTCTTACATACATACCCTTCTGTAATTCTCTAGAATACTCTGTTTCAGAATCATATTTATTACAAATAATTTGTTCACATTGTTCTTCTTTACACATTTCAATTATCATAATACTTACAGGAAAGGAGCAATTAATATATGTGTCCGATACTACATAATGAAATTGAAATAAAGAAGTTAGAAGAAGAAGTGAAACAATTGATTCTGAAACATTACTTGGCTTCACCCTCAAAAAGAGACACGAAAAAATTAATCGAATACTTAAATAAAAGTTTTAATACTTGCTCAAAATCATAAAAGGGTAAGAGGATGGTTTAACATTGAAGTGGTCTTATTCAGTAATATCATCAAACATCATGTGAATTTTACAATTTTTGATGATAAGATATCCCCTTTTTTTTGCTATTATTTAGAGTGTTAATAATTTGAATAGCCTCATCAACATTCCTGACTCCAAATATTTTTATTGAAAGATTTAATGTTTCTTTAACTTCATTGGCTTCAGTAAGATTTTCTTTTGGGACTATCATATAAGAGAAGTTGCTTTCATTTGCAATCTGTGTTTTTTCTTTTATACCTCCAACCTTTTTTACTGCCCCGGTTTTACTGATGGCTCCTGTCACCGTAATTGGTATATTATTCTGAAACGTTCCCTGTTCGATAAAACTAGATAGTACTAAAGCTAAACCAGCACTTCCACCAATATTGTTATCTCGATTAAAAAATTCCTCAATAGAAGAGTTACTTTTACTTAAATAGGCCGTAACATTTTCGAATGAGTGCTCAAATTCACTCTTACGTAAACCTATATATTCAAAGATTACTGTATTTTTGTCTATATAAAATTTCAAATTTGTTATAGGGATAATTTCATAAACTCTTTGACTATAATTATACATAGCTCGTATTTTTTTTTCGTTTTCTACATTAACTAAGTGATCAATATTTACAGATAAAATATATATTCCCGTTTCTTTAACTAACTCCTCTGGTTCTTTGTAACTAGTAACTAAATATTGATTTTCATTAAATAATATAAGTGGTGCTTCATATATCAGTAAGAGAAAGCATAAAATTGTTGAAAACACCAATGCGCGTTTTGATACTTTGGTTTTCCGTATAATAAACAAAATTATAAGGAATATTACAATCATTAATAACAGGGAATTTACAAAGAAGATACCTGAAATTAAACCAGTGAGAAATAAATAAAGTTCAGTTAAATAAAAAAGAATTGTTGCCATAAAGGGAAGATTCTGCTGTTTATTTTCTAATGTAATCTTCATTTATCCATCTCCATTTTCAACTTTTATTTCCACTAAACTTAATACCTGTGTTTTGATCATAAAAAATCAACTATTTAGGAATAGTTGTTTTTTTATGATTTAATCTACCTTAATACAACACGAGTGACCTCCCATACCTAAATAAATTCTTTTTTAAAATATTTAACATTATTTTCAATATTAACACATATAAACATAATTTTTTCACGATGCTTGTAATTCCTGATAACTAGGACGAAGTACAAAAAATCTGATAGAGTTAGTTGATTACTTTGAAAGTAGAAATGTTAAATTGATTAGCATAATAGAGAATTTCGCTACAAATACACCACAAGGGAAAATGATGCTGACTGTCTTTCAAGCGTTAGCCAATTCGAACGAGATTTAATTGCTCAGCGGACAAAAGAAGGGTTAGAGAGTGCTAGAGCCAGAGGAAGATTTGATTGAAAGATTAAGTACTTTGTTAACTCAGTATGAAAACGCAGTAAACCAACAAAATATTGATTCTATTAAAAGTAACCGCTATAAATTAATTGTGATTCTTTTGTTTGTTAGGCAGCGCATCGGACAAAGTGGTGAATTTCCCTAACACACCGTAGTGAGGATACGACAAGAATTACTTCTTTTTTGAGCCACTTAACAAATAGCCAGGGAAATTCATTTATTTTGTTGAATTTGCCCCGACTACGTTAACCTCTTTTAACGTTAATTACCTGAAAAAAGACACACATTCAAAACTTATATTATTCATATCTTAAGGCATCGATTGGACTTAGCTTCGAGGCTTTGTTCGCAGGAAGAATTCCGAATATAACACCTATAAATGCGGAGAAACCAACACCGATTAACGCCACTAATGGACTAACTGAAGCACTGATAGGAGCAAAATTAGTGACAATGATTGTTCCAACAGCAGCGAGACCAATTCCTAGCATCCCACCTAAAGAAGTAAGAGTGGCTGACTCAATTAAGAACTGCAGGAGGATTTTTCCCCTTGTGGCTCCTAGTGCTTTTCGAAGGCCGATTTCTCTCGTTCTTTCCGTTACAGAGACGAGCATTATATTCATTACTCCAATCCCACCAACTAAGAGTGAAATGCCGGCGATACTTCCAATCACTAGTGTCATAATGGTGATGACCGTGTTTACTTCTTGTTCATATTGAGATTGATCATAAATATTGTACATTCCATTTTCAAGCTTCTTTTTTTCAGTAAGCGTATCAGCAGCTAAACGCCCTGTTTCCGAGATTTTTTCAGCGTCACTCGCTATAACAGATAAGCTTTCTATCTCCATATTTCCAAACATCATCGAAATGACCGTTCGTGGCATAAGGATTTCTCCCATTCCCTCCTGACGATATTGCTCAGGAATGGATGATTCATACACTCCAACGACTTTATATGGATTCCCGTTAAAATCAACGATTTCTCCAATAGCCCCTTCAGACGGCTGAAAGAATTTCTCTCTTGCAACTGTGTCAATCATGACAACACGATTTAACCCGTCAACATCTCTCGCAAAAAAGGCACGGCCTTCCTCAATCTGAACATTTTTAGCAGAAAAATAGTCAGCACCCACACCAGTGATTTGCATTTCTCCTTGCTGATCACCGTGGACCATCGTGCCCCAGCCTTGATTGGTCCCTAATACAGCTTTTACACCTGGCACTTCAGCAAGTATCTCCAAATCTTCAGAGTTTAGTTGAGGTGGCATCCAATACATGTCCGCATCGGTTTCTCCTTCAACAGGAATCGGTTCATAAAATAACTCAATTGCATTTTTATCTGTACTAAAGAGATCTTCCGTCATTTGCTTTCGAGCCCCTTGTCCAATAGCTACGATAATTATCACGGCTGCCACACCGATAATAATTCCAAGCATCGTTAATATGGACCTAATTTTATGGTTCCAAATGGAGGATAAAGCAATCTTGAAGCTTTCCCAAATACTCATGACATTCTCCTCCGGTCGTCTGTAATCCTACCATCCTTCAGCGTGATGACCCTTTTTGTATAAGCAGCAACTTCTTCTTCATGAGTAACAATGATGACTGTTCTGCCCTCCTCATTTAATTGGGCGAGGAGCTCCATGATTTGTTTACTTGTCACGGAATCAAGGGCACCAGTTGGTTCATCTGCTAGAATAATAGAAGGATGGTTCACAAGTGCTCGTGCAATAGCTACCCTTTGCTTTTGCCCTCCGGATAGTTGACTTGGTAAGTGCTTTATTCGATCCACTAATCCAACCTTTTCGAGCATTTCTCTCGATCTCTCATTCCTTTCACGCTTCGGAACCCCAGCGTAAATCAAGGGAGACTCGACATTTTTCAAGGCATTTACTCTAGGAAGCAAGAAAAATTGTTGAAATATAAATCCCACGTGCTCATTTCTCAATTTTGCTAGCTTCTTCTCCTTTACTAGTCCCACTTCTTCCCCATTCAGCTCAAACGCACCAGAGGTCGGTCGGTCCAAAAATCCAATGATATTCATCAGTGTCGATTTACCTGATCCCGAGGGTCCCATGATTGCTACAAATTCCCCATCTTCAATCGTTAAATCAATTCCGTGTAGGACGGGCACCTCAAGAGCGCCAGTACTATATACCTTCATAATCTCACTCAACCTCATCATATGAGACCACTTCCATTCCATCATACATGCCCTCGTAAGGAGTGATTACGACTTGTTCACCTAACTGCACTCCTTCTACAACCTCCATCCATTCATCGCTCATTCCCCCCGTTTGAACTTCACGTCTAGAAAGCATTCCATCCACTAATACATACGCCACGTCTACTCCACCTTCGTTCACCAAAGCCGTATGTGGAATGACAAGTGATTTTTCCGAATCATTCAATTTAACTTGAATCTCTAACGACACATGGAAGCCTTGTCGAAGCTCAGACGTATCATCTGTAATAGCCACCTTGAAAGGGTACATCGTTACGTTCCCACCACCAGCATATTCCCCTCCGTTGGCTCCATCTTCATTCGGGAATTGTGAAACAGTCTCCACTGCACCTTTCCATTCGCGATCCTTGTATACCTTTGGTCGAATAATTACTGGTTGTGCCTGTTTTATTTTCACTGCATCAAACTCACTCATCGTTCCGATAACTTTATATGGCTGACTTGAAATGATATGAACGATTGGTTCAGGTGTGCTGGTTTCGGTTTGCGCTACATTTTGATTTATCTTTACTACAATTCCATCAATTTTACTAACGACCGTCATTTCTTTTTTACGAGTATCAATTTCATTGATTTCATCCTGTGCGGAGGCAATCTCTGCTTTTGTTGCCTCATATTGAATCTCTAGCTGAATTTTCTCGTTATTCAGCTGATTCACCTCATCCTGAGTACCTTCCTCACTCGCAACATTCTTTTTTGCTTCAGCTATACGCTTATTTACTTCCGCAATTTGATTTTGTTCAATTTCCCCTCTTTTCTGTGTTAAGTCTCGGTGCCGCACTGCTCTACTAAACTCCGTATCTATTTTAGAAGAATCATATAGAAATAGCGGTTCGCCCGCCTTTACTGCCTGATTTTCTACAACTTTATACTCGTTTATCGATCCTTTATCAGCTTCTAGAAAGACCTTTTGTTCGCTCTCTGGCACAATTTCCCCTGTTACAAGGATGCTTTCCACTAATTCCCTCTCTGATGCTTTTTGAACAGTTACTGGCACTTGTTCCATTACATCACTAACTACCCTTGTACTTTCTCCATTGACAAAATACGTAATGCCTCCTGCAATTAAGAGTAGCACCACGATAGAGGCGATCCAAATCCATGCCTTCTTTTTCACTTAAATGTCCCCCTAAAATTTACTGTTCTTGTAGATATTTCTCAAAGAACAGAATCTATTTTCTCTCTTTTCTATTAAATACTAAAAATGCCAAAATTACAAAATTTTAGAACAAAATAAAATACAATGTCTCTTTTTGACATAAGAAACATGTTTCGCAGGAGCTATAACATTATTTTCTTCATGTCTTTGATCCAACTTTAAGATTTTTTCACTCTATCAAGAGGGTCATTTTTTTCAAAGAGTATTTTTATTCATTACAGTAATGCTGCTCGTTACTACAATAATAAATTTATCTCCTCCAATTTTTTCCTACTTTTTAAAGACGAACTTTTACCCTATTTGGTTCATAAGTATTCGTTAAAAGTATAACCGTTAAACGAATAAGAAAAAGGCTGCCGTAGCAACCTGATGAGTTATCTCTTGGACTTGTTCGTAATACACGGTTAGCCAGGTATTTTTGGTTGACCTTTTTAAATATGGTCTTATCAGTACGGAAGGTGGGGTAGAACGTCGAACCCGTGGGATTCGATCCCGTTAGTTAAACTATTCACCCCTACTTGGGGTCCTACCAACAAAAAGCGCAAAATATACGCTAAGCAAATTTCGACATAAAGAAAGCCGAATTTCCCTACGTTAGGGAACTATCGGATTTTATAGTTGCTTTGGAATTTAAAGTTTGACCATTGCTGTGATCCTTCCTTTTTACACTCTTTAATAGGAATGATGTTCCATTTAAATTGTTGTTTCAATACCAAATGCCCGTATTTAAGGTTCCTGTGTGAATAATTGCAATATCATGAGTCCAATTATATTCTTTTGCAAAATCGTAGAGCAATAATGTTTTTCCCGTTCCTGGTATACCCTCTATAATTGTAAATTTTGCGGAACTATTTAATATAACATTCTTAAACTCCTGTTGTTGTTTAGTAAAAAAGTAAGTGCCTTAACGGAAACGGGGATAAATAGCTCCTGAGTATTCCATATTTTCGCTTGCTTACAAGCTTCAAATAAAATTTGCTTGGTTATTTCTAAATTCAGGCCCTTCTCTTCTGCTATCGGAATAAAACGGTTTGGAGGAATAATTCCTAGTTTTGCATCCTTCCATCTTGCTAAAGCTTCGACCCCAACAATTTCTCCGCTATTCACTGATACTTTTGGTTGATATTCTAGGTAAATTTCTTTATTCTTTACAGCCTGATAAAGCCTATTTTCTATTTCAATCTGTTCAGAGCTTAAAAGGCTCATGGAGCGGTCATAATTTACGACTTCCCCTCTCCCTTTCCTCTTAGCTTCCATTAGCGCTAATGCTGCATGGGTTAAACAACTTTCAATATCTTGTTCGATTGCATCATACTTACTAATTCCACCGGATAAACTTACTCTAATTTCTTCACCTTCTAAGGTTATAGGCTTTTGGGTATGCCATTTTATCTCTTCTACCAATTGGTTAATATTTTCATTAGCAATTAAATCTTTTACAACAACTGCAAATTCATCTCCACTAATTCTTGCAACAAAATGGGAAGCGGCTATCTTCTGTATCTTCTTACCAACCGCTGATAGTAAGCTGTCTCCAGCTTTCTCTCCTAACAGATCATTTAACCCTTTAAAACCATCTATATCATAGATAATGATGGTAGCTTGCTGCCCTGCTTCTTTTATTTCCATTAGGTGATGATACAAATAAGTCCGATTGGCCAATCCAGTTAAATGATCATGTGAGGACTGATAATGAAGTTTGTTCTCTTTTTCAACATGCGATATTTTAAGTTGCAATAAAAATAATGACAACTGATTTATACTTCTCCCTAATTTGGAAATTTCGTCGGTTTTCTCAATATGAATGGTAGATCCGAAATTCCCTTTAGAAATCCAATGGACTTGCTCTAACAAAGTGGTTATTCGGGAAGTCAATTCCTTTATTATTAGCGTATTCGTGATGATTATTGCCAAAATACTGATTACACTTATTGCAACCATGATTACGATATCACGAGAATGATATTCCCTATTATAAATCGTGGCATAGTTAAAGATATAACTTATGGATACGATTAATATAATGGATATTGAAAGTATGGTAGAGAGTTTAACATGTAATTTCAAATAGATTCCCCTATCTACAGAAAAAACCCCAGTAAATCGAAGCCTTTCATCTGTGAGAGGCTTCGATAACTGGGGTTTTCCCATTTGAATTTTTATTAGTTTGATAGTTTTTTTATTTAATAATTATATAGGAAATTATTCACAAAAACAATTGACCTCACAAAATATTTAGAATAAAATAAAAGTAATGCATATTGAATTATTTAAAAAAAGAGGTGACTAAAAATGCTTAGGGAATTGATATGGCTATGGGATGCTAAATTGAATTATGAACGTGGAAAAGAAGCTGGATTAGCTGGTGTGATTGGTCTTATTTTTGTATTCATCGGAGTCTATTATAGAGATAAATTATATGTGGCATTGGAGTATATAGGAGTTATTGACCTGGCTGATAGGCTTGGACTGATAAAAGGAGAATGGACTCCCTTGCTTGTGGTTATTGGGATAGGATACTTCTTTTTGTTGGTGATATTATTCTTACTTATAGGACTAGTAGCCCTTTTCACCTTGTTTGCCATTGTACGATATTTCGAAGAAGAGGGCGGCTTCCTTCAAAAGGTAATTAAGTTCGTTTACACATATTTTTTCTTGTGGTCGCTAAGTTTGTTCATCGTTCTTCCTATTATGTTTTTAATGAATCCAAGTAAATTTATTAAAGAGCAAGTCTCTATCCAATCTCAATATAACACAATGAAAAAATACATTAAGGATCAAAAGAAGCTCTATATTAATAAAAACGTAAACAAAACACTTACTCCAGAGGCAGCGAAAACTTATTTAAACCGGTTATTTATCACAGGAGATAGTTCTTTCTTGCTGGGTTATATAGAAGAAGAAGATAAACTGTATATTCTTTTACCTTCCCCACTTTATTTTAAAAAATCTTCCTATGACCGATTGTACGGATGGCAAGGAAATGGAACATGCAACTTAGAATATTATCAACCTCTATGGTCGGTGGAGGGATATAAAGATGTTTATGGTTTTACAGCTTTAGAAGTCGACTTTATAACACCTGGAAAAGATGACTTGAAAATCGTAGGTGAAACCACTAAAGTTGTTTTCAATCATCAATTATCATTAATTGTGGAAAAAGATTACGAGATTGAGACAGATTTGAAGTCATATTTCGAAAGACTATCCTCAAATTCTAGAATGAGAAGCAAATTGTTGCATGATACACTAGTATATCTAACTGAATATAATGAATTGATTCAGCATATAGCTGGAGAGGAAAAAATGCCTCTATTAGGAAAAGAGCCCTTAGATGTAATAAATTTGTACTCCGCTCGTAATTATCAAATTGCTAATCTAATCTATTCTGATTTAGAAAACGAAAGGAGCGGGATAGGGATTGTTAATGAAAAACGCTTCTGACAAGGATTTATTACATTTGACATCAAGAATGGAATGGGATAAATATGCAAAGGGCAACTCCCTCCCTTCCTCCTACTTTTTAATTCAAGAGCATGGTAGTTGGAAAAAGGTTAAAGAGCATTATGGGGTGACTACAAGAAGAAGAGTGACGGTAGATCATGCTGCATTATTATCTATCATCCAGGAACAAAAAAAGCATCTTACTACAACAAGAGAATGGGATGAATATAGCAAGGAACACGTCCTTCCTTCCAGTAGAACATTAATAAATCACTTTAAAACATGGAATAAGGTAAAAGAGAAGGCAGATTTAGAACCGACACCCAACTATGTTCCTGTTTCTTATAATAAAGATAAAATAGTATCTCTGTTAAAGGAACATTCTGCTACTTATGAAAACCAGGTAACTTGGAATCAATACGCAAAATCTAAAAACCTTCCAACATACAAGACGATACGAAAGTACTTAACCTTTGAAGAATTTGAAGGAATTGTAGGAAAGGATGATCAATAGAATATCTAAAAAGACACATAGAAAAGCGACAAAGGGGCTCCTTGTCGCTTTTTGCTAAAAGATATTTGCATTAATTTGTTCTATAATTTGGTTAGGCGATGTGATGATAAAAATAATCCCTTTCAAAGCATTACCGTGATTATATTCCAAAAACGTAAATGTTACATCCACATCAGCTTTTTTTCCGTCTTGGTAATGGAAAACAAGTGTTGCTTCTTCTGAATTTTTAGAACCAAAAGCAACTTCGCTAATTCGCACATCAATGGTTTCAAGGCTATTCTCTCTTGAAATCCCATCCATTATATCAATTAACGCTTCGTATTTATCGGGATTCGGGTGGTTTATAAGGCTATCAGAAAATACGTTTGGCTCAAATGCTTGAGAGAAGAGATCTGGATCATTTAATTGCAAGCTACCTATAAGATAGTTAATCGCATCTTCTGGTTTTATGTTTTCCTTGATAATATTTTCATCCAGCTCTGTTAAATAGCCTATATCAGATTTTTCATCCATCCCATTGACCCAGTGCAGTGCTTCTGTATGGTTCTCTGTCGCCTCAACTTGCTCATTTATGAAGTCCACCGCATCCTTACTATCAATCTTAGTTTCAGTCATTTTTTGAGGTTTGAAAATCGTATATCCCACCAACATTGCAAACGTCCCTATTAGAAAAATAGATATTAAAATGAACTGATTCTTGTTCATAAATTCTCACTTCCTATGAACCTGGTATTTGTATGACAATGCCTTTATTATTCGCAAGGGGATTAAAAGCATTCGATTTTGCGTTATTCCATTCCGGCTGGTGGAGCTCAAAATGCAGATGGGGACCTGTTGATCTTCCCGTGTTTCCCATATAACCGATGAATTGCCCCTTTGCTACAATTTGCCCTGTTTGCACTGTCCTGTTAGCTAAATGAGCGTAAAGTGATTCATACTGAACTCCGTCTAATACATGCCTTATTATTACGCAATTGCCATAGGTTTTGGAGTAATAAGAATTAGATACCACTCCATCAGCAATTGATACAACTGGAACGTTAGAGCGGCCAGCTAGCCCTATATCTATTCCATTATGTCTAGTTCCCCATCTTGGACCAAAACCAGAAGTGATAGCTCCTGTAGTGGGAGCCATATATAGTCCAGGTGTAACAGGAGGCATTCCCGAAATAGGCTCATAGATTGCTTGAGTACGAATCTCTTCTGCTTTTGTTAAAACCTTATCGACATACCATTCAGCGTGATTGTATGCATAAACAGCTTTTCTAGGATCTGAGCTATACCCGTGTTGGCTTAGATACTTGCCTGCAGCATAAGCGGCATCATCTATCACCCAAGGATCTGCCTTCCCACTATTTTTAGCATCTACCCCATATCCTTTGTAACGATTAATTAAATTTAAGTTTACTAAAATATCATTTGTAATGGTTCCGGGGTACCCCCAGCCCACCCAAGTTTTCGGAAGGAATTGGAAATGGCCAACTGCTCCTGCAGAACTAAGCATTGTTGGGTGTGTAGAATAACCCGTCTCAGTAAAGTGAAGGGCAGCAATGACATACCAATCAACCCCATATTTCTCTTCTACTTCTAAATAGATAGGCATGAATTGAGGTGGAACGTTCTCACCAGGAACAATGGTGCCATTGAAACCGGACCCAAAACTCCCACCACCAAATGAATCAAGCCAAGCGGTGTAGTTGCTAACACCGCCAGAAGCTTCAAATAGTGCATCAATCAGTAATTTATCTTGTTTCCCCATATTATAGGAATTTAATATGTTATCAAATTTAGCATAGTCCTCATTGGTACTTTCATTTGCGTTAAATAGTTGCCTTCGTTTTCTAGTGATTGTTTTTATTTCAATGGTGTATTCTACTTCAACTTCTACTTCTTCCTCAATTTCCTTTTCATATTCTACTTCCCGTGGTACTAACTCTTCCTCATAATAAACGACAGTTCTATACTTTGTTACTTTTTTGGAAATACAACACGCTAGGTTCCCTTGATCATCTAAATAAGTTTCATAAACCCATACATCATATGCTTCTTGTTTGGTCTTTTCAACTAATTGGAGGACCCATTCTATTCTTTTTTCTATTATTGTCTTTTTAACTGTTTGCATTTCAGTCCGGGTTTCAGTGCGGTACTTAATGTCTGTGGTGGTACGCCATTCTGTTAGGTATGGTTGATAGACTATCGTAGTATAACCGTTCCAAAAATCAACAGCTGTTAACTTACTCACCCAGTGATCAATGGTTTCTAATCTTGGCGCTCCACACACATCATCCTCACAAACAGTAGTTTCAATATTTTCATACTCGTTAAATTCCTCATAAGTAAACTCCGGACGGAGAGCAGTCGCCATATCAGTGATTAATGCCTCGTAATCACTCTCTTCTTTCTGCAAACTATCAATTTGTATAACTGCACCGATTAAGCCTTCCGGAACACGGTATCTGGCCTGTTCAGACTTTGACATATCAACACTGTTGTTTGCCTGTTCGACTATCTTACTGTGTATTTCTTTTATATCACCATCTAAGTCATTACCGTCCCCACCAAAAGCCATACTTGAAACCATCATTAAAACTACTATCAGAATAACTACTCCTATAGCTATGAGTATGGCAGGTAACCCTACCGTACCCAATAACCCTAGGATAGCTTTTCCAAGTGCTATGAGTGCGCTTTTTACAGCTTTAATTGCTAGTTTTGCGAGTTTCTTGGCAGCTTTGGAAGCCATTTTTTTAATTTTCTTTTTAACTTGGCCGGCAACTGCATCTTTTATAGGATTAGACTGAGGTTGTTCCTCCTGGTTTCTATGCTGCATTCAATCACCCCAGTAACCCTTGTTTTCTTCTGAACGGCTCATTTCTATTTCGATCTTGTAGTCGCTTGTTTGCTTTTGGTGGTAACATAGTAGTTAGGTCAAGTGAAGAGTGATAGTCTACATCTACTTCATTATTCTCGATATATTCTACTACTCTATTAGATGATGTTAATTTTTGATTTTTCACTTCACACTTCACATGATATTTTTTCCCTTGTGGGACACGAGTATCTCCTGAGTAAATAGGGGATAAACGATATGATTGACCGTCTTTTTCTCCTGATACATAACTTTGCCCCCGTTCGACAACGACCTGTATGTTTTTCATACCGTATTTCGAGGCATCATCGGTATGAAAATTACCCATGTCTACTTGTTGGCTATATACAGGCATCTGTTTAGAAGAAACAGATACAGGTTGACGAGTTGCCAGTAATCGATTAGGATCCGATTTCAATTCAACAGAATTTAATGGTATTTTTGCTCCTCCACTATCGACTTTATATACCGAAGATTTTCCATTCACTTTCACAGGAACAAGGGAGTCGTTTTGCACATCGAGATCTTGGAAAATAGTTTCGCCTTTCTTTAGTCCGCTATGCCCTGACCCCATACGAGAAACAATCTTTGATTCACCTGTTTTTGTCCGGACCTCGATGTGAGTGCCCTCACTACTTGTAACCATTCTAATGGCTCCATTTGCGACTCTAGTATTCCCCATATCGTCATCGGTTGTCTGAGCCATTTGCATAACTTCTGCTGGTTCATATATTTCTTGATTAAGTTGTTTGGAGAATGGGGTTAATTTGGTTGCTACTTTTGAGCCTATCGTGTAACCTCCAACCCCTCCAATTACTCCAGAGATATAAGAGACACCATTTCTTAAATTTTGCTGTTTTTCAACCACTGAGGCTCCTTCTACTAATTGTGATAAACCTCCGTTATATCCTCCCTTAATAGCTGAACCTATCCCTTCAAAGAATCGGATTGGTGCAGAACCTTGAGATTCCAGGTTAGAGTTCATTTGGAAAGCAGAATAGCCACTAAGCGCCCCTTGGCCGATACCTTTTGCCGTGTTTAGAACAGTGCTTATCCCTGTAGCGTGACCAGCAAAACTTACTCCTGCCTTTACAACAGATGGGACAATATTTTTATTTGAACTAATATATGGTGGGATATTATCCAATACACGTTGATAATTTTGGTTGAATACTCCTGACTCCTGCTGTTTCCACTGGGAGGTCGCTTCCTCAAATGATGCCCCATTTTTTTCAGCGCTCTTGATAAAGGCACGTCCTACACTTGCAGTCTCCACACTGGCCAATTGGCTGGCAAGGAAGTTTTTATTTACAGAACCACCTTTGTTGAATATTTGAATACCTTCCACACCATTAGCGGAACTAGTAGCTGCGCTTGCATAGACTTTCTTCCTTTCAGTCTCACCCTTTGCATAATCAATATCGAATGCAATGGAGCCAGAGCTAATATCACTTACTCCTGCTTTTTCAATATTCATTGCTTTATCTACCATCGCATTTGCGAATTGAGATTTATCTATAACTGCGTTTGGATTTCCATTAGAAAGTGTTGATACCACTTCGGTTGCAGCTTGAGAAAACTGTTGTTGCTTGCCTTGAACTACATTTCTCCAAGCCTTATCTTTTTGAGCTTGGTAGACTTTTGTTTCTGCAGGGGACATTTCCTGACTTGGGGGATTAACTGTTTCATAATTTTTCATAAAATGGTCTTTGTTTTGTGATTCCCAAGCTTTGGTTATATCCATAGAGACTGCATTTGCTAATGTGGCTCCTTTTGCACCTTCTACTATAGCCGTGCCTTCAGTTTGATTAGTAAGATTGCTAGCTGCCGTCGAAGCTACTTTTGTAAGTGCCTGCTTTCGATCTCCTACAGACGCATTAAAAGCACTTTCCGCTTTATCAACACCACCTAGTCGGTCTGCATTATTGGCAATGAAACTGGCTTTTTCATTACTTAACAGATTATCTACCATTTTAGATGTAAATTCGCCTTTACCTACTACGGATTGTGTATTACCGTCCGCTACTTCATTTATTGTTTGGTTTGCAAGCTTATCGAATTCTGATTTTTTTCCTGAAACCGTACTATTCCAAGCCTTTTCTCGTTGTTTTTGATAAGCAGTGGTTTCCTCTTGGGACATTGGTTCCGATTTCATATGTTGTGCATCATATTGTTTCTGGAATGCTTCTTTGTTCTTTTCAGCCCAAGCCTTTGTCATATCTTTAGAAATTGCATCTCCTAATTCGCCAGCTTTAGCATTTTCAGTATTCTTTACTGTTGGGACTGAGTTAAGAGAACTAGCGGCTATTTTGACTAATGCTTGCTTCCGCTCACCTTTCAAAAGCTCATATTCCTGCTGAGATGTTACCGTTCCTAAATCAGTTTGTTTCTTCAATTCGTCTTTTTCTATTCCAATTGCCTTATCAACCATTGCATTAGCAAAATCCTGTTTATTAACCAGATTATGATCTTTATCCTTAACTAACGCTGCAGCTGTTTCTTCTCCTGCTTTTTTGAATTGTCCTTCCTTTTGATTCAACTTATCATTCCAAGCAGAAATTTTTTGATTCTCATAAGCTAATTTTTCAGCTTCTGACATTTCTTCAAAAGGCTTAGCTGGTGGATTGTTCTTTTGATAATCTTTCATGAAGCTATCTCGGTTATCGTTAGCCCAGGCACTTGTCATATCCTTAGACATTTTTTCACTCATGTCTCCAGCATCAGCATACTGCCCATTAGATTCTTTAACCTTGTTCCACTTTTCTTGTGCTCGATCTCTGAAATTTGCACCTTCACCTTTAAGCTTATCGTTCCATTTTGCTTCTAAATCTTCTGGTCTAGCATCTGGGAAGCGCTCTTTCATGTCTTTCATGAAGTCCTCTTTGTTGTCATTTGCCCATTTAACAGATTCATCCTGGGTAAGAGCATCGAGCATCGCTTCTTCGTTATCTTTTTCTTGATTTTTTTCTAAAGTATCATCAAAGCCTTTTTTTCCTTTTTTCAATCTATCTCCAACTGCATGAACACCAGCTGCTCCGGCTCGGCCAGTAACTCCACCGACTTTTTCTCCTAATTCACCGCCGAGAGTACCTAACGCAACAGCCCCTACTGGTCCCATAACAGAACCTGCAATGGATCCTCCCATCCCAGCAAGTAACTTTCCGGATTTCCCTAAAATATTTCCTGCTTTCAACATTTTTTCGGCTTTACTAGTGGTTCCCGTATCTGTACCTGTATTAGCACCAAGAGTACCTTTAACGTCACTATCAGTTCCGTCGGTACCTCCTACTTTATCTTTTGTACCTTTATATGCGTCCTTCAGCACTTGTCCAACACTCTTACCATCTAGGGCCCCTTTGACCGCGCCGTACATTCCCGCAAGACCAGCCATACCGAACATGGCTCCCGTTTTTGCAAGACCACCTTGCATTCCACCACCAAGGCCAAATAAGTTCCTTAGAGCTTCTGAGACAGGAATGAAGATGATATAAAGAATAACTGTTCCTACTGAAAATGCTGCACCTTCTGACTGACTCATTGATAAGACAGCTATTAGCCAAAAGGTTGCCGCATGAATACTTTGTACCAAAACACCAGCTATTAGTTCTTTAAACCAACCTGCAGTAATTGCCTTTGTTTTTGGAAAAAGATATAACACTAGCATCACAGGACCTAAAATCATTAGTAGCATTAATGTTAACTTTCGCATCATATAATAAAAATTGGCCCAAATAGCTAGTCCTAACAGAGCTAATTGTATGACGATCCATCCTATTATCGCTCCAGCTGCTTCCGCTGCAGGGTTAAGCGTAAACTCTTCACTAAAAACTTCAGTACTCATATTATCTGTCGCAGCCTCAAACAACCCTACAATTGCGCCATTTATTTGGAAAATAATAGAGTAGATAACACCTAATTGTGATAAAGCGATTCCTACAATTAGGGCATCTTTCAAGAACTCCATTAATGCTGTTCTATTTGCTGGGTTAATGGTGGCTCCTGAGATCCTCATACCTGCCATCAAAATTGCAATCAGTAACATAAAGCCTGCAACAATCATCATGAGATAGTTACCAGGTATATATGCATTCAACAATTCATTTTCGGTAAATGTTTTCCATACTAACTCTTCACCAAATAGAGTATCTTTCCCAAAAATTAAGTCCTTCAATGTTTTTAATCCCAAGAAAGGTTCAATGAAAACTTGCCACATCCAAGTGAACAAAGCTTCCATCATACCAAGGAACTTATCTCCTAGAAAACTCAATCCCTCACCCCCATTCTGTTTTACATTTGTCTTTGCTTTCTCTTTTTAACTAACAGTTCATCTAGAACCGCCGAATTCGATTCTACAAACGCTAATTCATCTTCACTAGGATCCGTTCTTAACCAGGTAGATGATTTCCCGTATCTTAAAATCCCCTCACCTTTGTCAGGATTGGCAAACAAAATACCTAGTTCCCCATTTGATAAGTCAAAGTTTTCTTTAATACTCTTTAAATCGATTTTGTTCTGTTTTAAGAAAAAGAAAGAATAGGTGTTTTGAAGTATCCCCCGGGCCTTGCTATTTTCTAAAAATCGTACAAAATCCTGTGATGCTAAACGTAAACCACAGTTTCTTTTTCTTGCCCGTCGAGCAACTTTCTCCAAAAATGACACGGTTTGGTCGGAGTCTAATAGTGTCCACGCTTCATCCGCTAGTACAATTTTTTTCTTTGCAGCATTATCAACATTTTTAACAAAGTATTCCCAGACATAGTTTAGAATAACGTGATAAGCAATTGGTCTCAGAAACCCTTCTTCCATTCCACTAATATTGAAGTTTACTAATCTAGCATTATGTAAGGCTTGGGTTATATTTTTCCCTAGATATGTCTGCCCATCAAAAATAGGTTTAGAGCCATCTCTCAGGAACGGGCGGATTGCCGCTATGAGCCTTTCTGCTTTTGTCTCATTTCCGTATTTTTCTAATAGAATTTTGTAAATATCTGATACTGTTGGTTCCGGCTTTCTTGCTCGAGACTGGAAGATTTGTCCTTCTACTTCTTTAACGCTATTTTCATAGAGAGACGATGGATGAGTTGTAAAACCGAATTTGTCATAAATTAAATACATCGTCTCTTCTAAATAATTTCGCTCAAAAACAGTTAAGCCGCCTTCTTCACCATTTTTACCTCGGCAGATAATATCAAAGAAACCTAGAGCTTCATTTAGTTTTTCTCTTAGTGGAACGAAGGAGACATACTTTTTCCCATCCTTCTCGATAATTTCTTTTTCATCGCCATCTTCAAGTAATTCCAGTTCTTCATCGTCTTCCTCTAAGGGAATATTCGTTACATTTAATGCAAGAGGATTGATTCTTATATCGGATTCTTCTGAAATGTTAAGGTTAACCCCGCCTAGCCTCTTAACGATTCTAACGAACTCACCCTCTACATCTATTAACCTTGTATAAACTCCCATTGCAGTAGTTTCACGTGATAATAGGAGCTTAATCCCTAAAGACTTTCCGCTACCGGAAGTACCACTCACAAACATATTGTAATTATCTGGACGATTCTCTTTTGTTCCGAACGCATTATAAAATTCCTTTTGACCGGTGATTTTATTCATCCCGATTGGAATACCACCATTAAAACGGCCACTACCACTTATAAAAGGAGTAAAAGTACTCAATGCTCTTCGGTCAATATTTCGTAATGAATCAGGGATCTCATTGATTCCTAGCGGTAATACCGAACGAAATCCCTTTTTAACACGACTCCAGGTTGATGCTACCTTAAAGAACATGGCACTTAGTTCGTCTTCCACGTATTCACTGTAATTATTTAGCTCTTTTTCGCTTTGAGCATATAAGTTCCCGACAACTCCAACATGGTACGAATCATTTTCTGAGAATTGCGTTTCGGCCATTAGCTGCTCGGTGTCAAAAATTTTCGTTTGCAAATCATTTACTTGATCGATATTTCCTCTTTTAGTTTGGAAATTCAAGTTGGATTTTAACATCGTAATTTGCTTCTGTAACATTTGAATAGCATCGGATTTAGGGATTTTATGGATATCAATCATGACATCACATTCACCACTTGAAGTAAGTGTATAAAGCCAATTTGTCTGTAATTTTCGGGGGTAACCATCCCTTGGGATGTAAAAAGGTCGGAAATAAGTCTTTGTTCCAAGAGACTGTTTAATCACACCAAAATCATAATCTTCTTGTCTAATGGCCATACCTTCTGGTGCTATTACATCCCAGAAATCCCCCTTCATATCCATTTGACTTGAGATTGCTTCTCCGGATTTAACTTGCTTCTCTTTCTTGTTCTGTTTCTTCACTTTTTTCATTTTCAATTCGCTCCTTTATAGTCTCGATTCGACTGTCATCCTGATCGGCAGTAACATATAGAGAAAGTTGCTCCTGAATGGCGACATCTTTATATTTGTTTTTAATAGCTTTCCTTCTGTTAAACGCGTAATAGAGTAATTCACCTAAATCTTCATTTGTTAGAAGTTCTAAATCCATTCCTGCTTTTCTAAGGGCGCCTTTTGCAGTATTAAATCTTCGGTAAAGTTCAGCAAAAGCTTTTTCTAGGATTTTCCCTTCTAATTCTTCGTTACTATCTGCTTTAGTATCACTTGTATCTATCTTGTATTGGAACACTAGGAATCTTTTTGTTTCGTATCTCGGTGAGACTGCTTGCCAAGTCATTAGATCTTCAATCAAAGATTTTCCGTATTCATATGCGTTGGAATCCAAGTTTTCTGCTTCTGCCATATTTTTCTTCATTTCTGCAATTGGTTCACTTAAGTCAATGTATCTATTTTGTAAGTAGCATTTAACATCATAGTTAATTTGCGCCAGCCAAGTTTCAAACGTAATATCTATTCCTTCCTGTTCATCTTGACTTAAAAGGAAATAGTTTACCGGTTCCACTTCAGCAATTAAAACAAACTGATTATTTATTTTCCTAAACATGTGATCTTGAATTACCACAACGTCACTAAATAATTCTCGGAAAGTTATAGAATCATCCATATCTGTAGATGTCTTTTTTCTACCTTTGTTTGAAGAGCTGACTTGATTAACTGATTGTTTTTTCTGTTTCCCAGGAATGATAGGTTCCTTAAGCATGATTCTTGAAAATACATAAAGTCCTACCATGATTCCTGCCATGATTAAAATATCAAACATAAAATTACCTTCCTTTTCTCCAATTTCCTAATTGCGTTCGATATTGTGCTTTTACAAGAAAATATTTATCTAGATTCATATGATATTTCTCCACTTTATATAAGGCTAAGAAGATGGCTGCTGCTGCGGTAGGGGCCGCCGCTATCATACATAAAATGATGGAGACGAGAACATTAGATGTTAACTTAAAAACAAACGGAGTGTACATATAAATGATAGAACCACCAATAATAAAATAGATGAGTTGTCGTTTAGAGATGATTCCAAGTATTTCTTTTTGTTCTGAACTCATATCTACCGGTACTGTAGCTTTCCTCACGTTTTTACCTTCTTTCATTAAAATAAATCCCCTCTAAGAGTAGAGGGGAACGAGTAATTTCTTGCTTCGTTTTAAAACTGTATAAATGCAGTACCTAGGCCCGCAACCCATCCAGCTATATCGTAAGCCTTAATTATGATAAAAGCCCCGACTGCCACAAGAGCAAGTTTCATAAAGCCTTCAGTTCTTTTTTGAGGATTCCCACCGCTACCAGCAAGTGTCATACCGCCCCAAATCAAACAGATAATGATCCAAAAACCACCGATGGCCATAATGAAATATACGAACTTGTTTAAGTCTTCGAATACCCCTGAATCTTCAAAGTCGCCATTTGGATTAATTCCAGCTCGACTAAGTGCATCATTTACACTTGCAGATGCTTCAGGTGCAAATGCTAAGATCGTGAGAAAACATGTCATGGCCAATAGAATAAGAGCTTTACCTTTCATTACTATGTACACCTCCATTTTTTAGGGAACAAAAAAAACCCCACTTGGCATACGAATAAAGAAATGCAGGTATCTGCATCCTTCATATGCTAAGTGGGGTCTTCCCATTTTTAATTAAGTTGTTGTTGTAAACACAGATTTATCATAACTAATTACAATGGGAAAATCAACATGTTTTTGTAAAATATAACTAAATCAGAAGACTTATTTTTTCCTTGATTCCAAGAAATGATCCACTGTCTTTTTAAAGGTATCCTCTGCATTCTTCCTTACTTCTTCCATCAAGTAAGAGATTAAGTGCATAAAAGAAACTTCCTCCCGGTATGGGTTGTTCTTATTAATATATCGGACTACCTCTTTTAATTCTTTAATACGAGTTTCATCTAGTTGCTGTTCCATGCTCTCCTCCACTAATTCATTTACAATCTCCACATCTTTACATGCTGCATAAAGCAAGAAGCCTGTGGCACTTGATACGCTAGTGTCAAGTGCATAGGCTAAGTGGTAGAGCCTTTCATGAAAATTTTGGTGAAATCTAGTTGTAATTCTCTTTTTTGGCCCCTTTATCGCTTTCGCTCCCAAAAATACCTTATTCTCTAAATCGCCTTTATATAAGGTGGAGCGGTGCCAATAGGAACGTTGAAAGAATTCGGAAATATAGTCTATGACATTGCTTTTATCAATCCCTATTTTACATAAATGCTCCCCAACATCCTTAACTGGCATTCTTGTAATATAGGAAACTCTGTCTATAGTATGGTAGAGCTTTATAGAAATAGTCGGGCGAACATCTATCTTCTTATCCGACCTGACCTTCCTCTCTCTTAGTACTTCCCTCAAATAAATCTCCCCTTTTCTTCATCCTTATCTTTAGGACACTGTCTTTGTGTTCTAGTCTTGTTTTTATCTATATGAGAGGGGTGGGGGATTTATTCGAGTATAAAATTTGAGAATTTTGGAGAGATTAATAGGTAAATATTGAAAATGGGAAGGTGTATAAAATGAGCGGTAAAGTAAAGAATAGTGCGGAGAATGATTTAGCGAAAAAGTGTTTGGATCATGCTAAAAAGTTTGGACTTCCAGTAAAAAAGAAGAGTAGTAAATAAAAAAGAGTGGCGGTTTATAACCTCCACTCTTCCCATTTTTATTCAACTAGAAAAGTCTTTTGATGTTAGGAAGAATCGTCTTTTTTAATAACAGATCGTCTATCCCAGGTGCCTCTTCCTTTTCTGACCATATAACAAGGTTTCCTTTAAAACCTCTTTCTTTTAACTCTTTGGCCGCTTCCATCAAATGCTTCTTCACATAAGGATTGGATATGGCATCCATATCAAAGCAGATGTTCACTTGTTCTACTCCCATTTCTTCTAATATGGGAATAGCCAATCTCCACGAGCCTACACCAGGTAAGCTTAAAATGGTGGTCCCGATATCCTCATGTTCTAATTCATCATATAGTTCCAGAATTAAGTCGGCAGCAATATCACCCTTTAAAGGTCCTTCTCCTAACCAGGCGGTACGTGTCTTCAGTGCATGACCTGACTGCCAATTCGTTAATTGAGAGGTTGGAACGGAAATGTGAACGGGAGCGGGATTACCTGGGCCAGTTCCGTTTTGTTTATTGGCACTGCTTAACCAGAAATAACGCTTCCCCTTCTTAAGTTTCACCCAACCAATTAACTTTTCCTCATAATGAATAGCTGTTTCTTTATTTAGTTCTAGGGTAATTTCTTGAATAATCTCCCCGTCATACAATACTTGAACCAAATTGGGCTGTTCCAGCACTCTTGCTTTTATCCCTTCTTTGATACGTTTTATTTCCACGTCGTTAGGTGGATTATCTACCCTCATTTGAAAACCTTCAATTTCATTTTTGGTATTACGAAACGGAATTAGAATTCCCTCAGACCCATTAATCGACCAATATTCACCGTATTTTCCTTTTGCTTTATAAAAGCCAGGTATCCCAGTAAAATCACTTATACCAGTTTGTTCTTCGACTTGACGAACAATTTCCCATGGCTTTGAAGGGAAAGAACGGTATTCACGAATGTGAACTTGCTGATCGGTGAGTCCTCTTTTGCTTGAAGTAAGATGCTCATAGTGACTTTCCTCTAAGGTTGTACAATCAATAAGAGCGCGATAAACCCTATTCAAAATGGAACTCTCTAGTTTTTCATTTTGTTCATAATCTGTTGTATCCGCTACATCCAGTTTTCTCTTTTTCTTCCCTTTGAGGAAATGCAACCAGGATGGACAAGCGCTATTTTTCGAGAAAGCGATTTTACTTTCTTTCCTAATACAAGCTACCGCTTCCCCCTCTTTGTTAATCATACAACCGCCTGCATGATTACAGATTGGACATGGTTCACGGTAATACTCAAACCATCCTGGCACTCTTGTTTTCCTTAAGGTGTAGGTTTTGTAATTTACAGGCATGAAATCTCTCCACTCTTTCCAAAAGGTTTTTTATTAAATAGTCTCTTTAAACCGCTTTTTATCAATCGGGGGCATGACCGTGACCACTGAAAATTCTCTCTTGCTTTCTTCTGAAATAACAACCACGATTGGATTTGCAAAAGCGTCCTTTCCTTCTATAACATAAGTAGGACAGACCTTTTGAACTTGATGATTATAACCATGTTGAATTTCAGTGATAGAGCCGTTGCAAATGCAGGAAATAATGTCCTTTTTTGTGTATCCTCTCTTAATGAGCCTCCCTTTAGTGTGAATACCAATACGAATAAAGCTTAGCCCGCTCATTAAGTACTTTTTAATTTCTCTCATTTTTTGTACATGAATCAACTTACTCACCACCTTCCTAGATAAAAAAAACGGCCAATGGCAAATAGTTTGGTAGAAAACAGGGAAGTTTTCTAAAACTAGATCCATAGACCGTTTTTGTTGTGTAGTTATACTGCTAACCAAAATGGTTGCTAAAAAAAATTAAATGCAATAAAGATTACCTAAATAATACCATGCTTCTTTTTCCCTTGCAACGCCTTCTGTAAGCTAGTAAGACTATTTATCAGGAAGTTCCGCTTGTTGTTATTATGAACAAAATCACTCCCTACAAGGTGCTTTGTAAGGTCCTCAAAAGGTACGAGCAAGCTTTCAAGAACCTCTTTGTTCTCGGTAATTGGTTTACTTTCGTATGAATTTCTCTGCAGGACTTCATGTAAAGGAGGCAGAGAAGCAAGCAGCGGAAGTTCTAACTTTTCAGCTAGTATTTTTTCCTGACTGAAGCTATATTTTTTGTTGAAAATCAAAGATACATTCAAATTGTTTTCCTCTGCTATCTGATGAATATATTTCTTCCATGCTACATTTTGATGAAATGAGTCATCTCCTATCACCCATAGTTCATCTAAATGTTCTAAGGTGTGCAAGGTGAAATCCTCCATTTTTCCTGTCGGCAGATCCACGAGTACGATATCAAAATATTTTACGCTGTTAATGTAGTGGTACAACCGGTGATAATCCCATTCTAAATGAATGTCTCTATCGTCTAATGGAAACCATAGCACACTTTTATAGGACCACATGATATGATCCGAATTTAGACCATTTGTATGTAAAGCTCTTGCATAAGATGTCCAGTGTTCGGGTTCAGGGTTATACCGCTTAAGAAAATTTTTAAGCAGCTGGTTCTCATTCAGCCCCTCTATGACACAGCACTGAAACTTCTGTGAACCTAAATACAGGGCATAATTTAATATAAAGGTGGTTACCCCTGCTCGGTGGAGCGGGGCCCATACGCCAATGGTCTTATTATTGTCCAGGGAGGTACGGTGAAATGTTTTCTTTCTTATTTCGCGCGCTCTTAATGCTACTTCATCTTCGAGTTCGGAACCTTCTTGCTTTACCTGGTGCACGATAGATTCTGTATCTGTATCTGTATCGTTATTCGGCGTAAGGTTTACTTTATCTCTCTGCTCTTCTTCAACTAAGGAAGGTGCAATTTTTTTAGTGTCCACGGACGGCTTTACCGTAGTGGTATTTTCTTTATCCTGCTTCTTGCTTGCTTTATCCTTTTCGGACTCTGAACCATTATCAGAATGGAAAATGTTGGTTGGCTTTCGATCCTGCTTTCTAGGCTCACTCTTATTCTGAGAATTCGTAACGGATTTATAGTTAGAAAGGTTTTCGATAAAAAGCCATCCAGCGAACTCCTGAATATTTGCTACTCTATGAGCGTTTTCTTCAGGCGGGAACTGTTTTCCTCCATCAGCAATGAGGACTACCACACCCTCCCTCCCCTTTAAAGGAGTTACCAAGGGCTCCTTTTCAATTACATACAAATCAAAGTCCTTATTTATAAGGTTATAGAATTCCTTTTCAGAAGAAGTTATTTCAATAGAAAACTCTACTTTATAACCTTCATCTAAGTCTTTCAATTTTTCAAATGAATCTATAACCCTTTTACTATCTACAGGGTTATCTAAATAGACAAGTGCTGTTTTCCGCATGTATGATATGCTCCATTTCTACACGTTTTAAGTAGTCATCCACCTTCTTTTTCAACTTTCTCGAAAAGGGCTGCCTATAGTTTTCTACCGCCACTAGATAATTAGTGCTGATTCCAACCATCTTTGCAAATTCATACTGTTTTAATCCAAGTCTCTTTCTTAATACCATAAGTTTTTCCACATCACTAGCAAACTCAATCTCTTCTAATCTATGAGGTAACAAAAACACCACTCCTCCGTTTTGTATTTTGTATGTAAAGTATCCAGTAAACGCAAAAAAGCTCACACTTCTCCTAGGAGAGGTATGAGCAGTAATTGCTTAAGGTTATTATTATTTTTTTAATCATACCATAATATTTTTAAACATTGAACTGACACCAGAA
This sequence comes from Sutcliffiella sp. NPDC057660, assembly GCF_042800035.1. NCBI lineage: Bacteria > Bacillati > Bacillota > Bacilli > Caryophanales > Bacillaceae > Sutcliffiella > Sutcliffiella sp. NPDC057660. The sequence goes on along the minus strand of NZ_JBHVHV010000017.1, from coordinate 62,529 downwards.
AATATTGTTTTACTTTACATATTTTTTGGTATAATGGAAACATATTCATTTAACTTTTTGCATTTTTTGCGACTTTTTAGTCAGCGGTATATTTATTTAACAATACATTAGAAGCCTTTGGGCTGTTTGATCCGTACTTTTTCGAGTATGTTACCAAACAATCCAGGGGCTTTTTTGTGTTTGTCGCAAGAAAAGTAGTTCTATGAATATAAAAAACCTTAAGAAGGAGTGTATCACATGACAGAAAAGCAAGGATTAAATTGTACGGAGGGGCCACTTCTATCAATCTATGAAGTAACTGAAAAATTGAAGGAGCCCTTTTCCGCTCAAGACATTGAATGGCGAGTACAAAGAAGTTTCAAAAACAATAATTCTATGAAAGCAATCGTGGTCCCATACGTCCAAAACCGAGCAATCATGCAACGTTTAGATGATATCTTTGGTCCTTTCGGTTGGGAAAATGATTTTAAAGAGATTCATTCCGGAGTATTATGCGGAATTTCTATTTGGGTTAATGGTCAAAAAATCACGAAATGGGATGGCGCGGATCTAACAAACATAGAAGCTACTAAAGGTGCAATCAGTGGTTCTATGAAAAGAGCAGCTGTTCAATTTGGGATTGGCCGTTATTTGTATAACCTAACAGAAGTTTGGGTTGATGTTTATTCCATTCGTTCTAATCAAAAAGATGAAAACTACATCAATGATAAGAAGAACAACGTAACGGGATATTGGAAAAATCCTCAACTTCCTGCATGGGCACTACCTGGTGGAAAAGACCATTCAGTTGAAGGGAATCAAAGTTATAATCATGGGAATCAGTCCCGTTCGACTTCCTCATCTGGTCAAAACAAAGGACAGAAAACCAACAACAATCAAACATCAAATGGAAAGAACAATTCAACAGGTCCTAAACCATTTGATCCCAAGCAAGCTTTGCGAGCAATTTACGACCAAGAGAACATTATTGGATTGCCTAATGAAATGAAGTTACCTCTTTTTAAAAAGGCTAACCAGAATACAAAGACACCAGCCATAATTAATGGTACAGAAAAAGAACTCCAAAATTATTTTGGTGTATTGAAACCTGTAGCGGCATTAGTGTCTAGTGCGAAACTTTATAACCTTAATCCAGAGCAATTACTGAATTACTGTCAAATTGTTCTGAAAGTGCAGCTTAAGGATATTCCAAGCTTATTCTTTAAGGTTAAAAAAGAGGATGTAGAACAAATTATTGCGATGATTCGCCAAGAAGCACAAGGGCAAAGAACCGCTTAAAGAGACAAAGCATGTATTAGCAATTTTATTGCTACTGCATGCTTTTTTTATAAAAAATTAGGAGGAGTTAATATGAAATTTTCTATTAAACGCGACTTATTGATGGAAGGATTAAACAGGGTTATAAAGGTTGTTAATCAGAAGCACAGCATTCCTATCTTACAAGGAATTCTCTTTGAGCTTACAGCCGATAAACTTACCATTACTGGATCTGATTCTACAGAGACCATTCGACATATTATTGATGCAGATGGAGATGGTTTACTAATCGAAAGCGAAGGAAATATGGTCTTTCCGAAGAACATCGTTGAAATTACGAAGAAACTTAATAAAGAGATTGCATTTTCCCAAGATGGCTATAATGCAACCATTATTAGCGGAAAGTCGGAATTTCAAATTATCACACTGGATGCGGAGGAATATCCTAAATTCCAGAGCTTTGATTTAAACTCCCCTACTGTGACCTACAAAGGTCCAGAATTTCGCGATTTGGTTCGGAAAACAGCTTTTTCAGCTGCTGATTCTGAAATTAGACCGATATTAACCGGTGTTTGTATCGAAGTTGTCCAGGAAGATTGTACCTTGGTTTGTACAGATTCTCACCGGCTATCCAAAATATCTAAACGAGCAAAGGTTAATCAGGACTTTAAGGTGGTAGTTCCAGCTAGGAGCCTTGAAACCGCAAGTAAGATATTTTCCGATAGTGATGTGGATATGTACTTGTCACCCCAACAACTCTTGCTAAGAAACGGTTCAACTTTGTATCTTTCCAGACTTTTAGATGGGAACTACCCGGATACAAGCAGGTTGATTCCTACTGATTACCAAAACAAATTGACCATCGACCGTAAGGAATTCATTGATGGCTTAGAGATGCTTAAAGGGTTGTCCTTATCAGCAGATGATAACAAGGGCGGGATTGTGAAGCTTCATATTAACGGAGCAGCTAATCTATCGACCAACCAAACGCAAAGAGGGAAAGGAAAAGTTGATGTTCCTTACACTTCTTATGAAGGAGAAGAAGATTTCACCATCTCCTTTAGCATTAAATATGCACAAGAAGCGCTAAAGAGCATTGACAAGGAGAAGGTTGATATTTTCTTTCAAGGTCAATTACGTCCTTTCGTTATTCAACCGACCGAAGTAACGGAGGAATTACAACTTATCTTACCAGTGAGAACAGTGTAATCATTTAAAAGAAGGGATCCCCCTTCTTTTTTGTATAGGAGTGAGAGGAAGTTGAAATTAAACTTTGAAACATTTGCGAATGAACTTAAACCATTTGAAGTGAAAGAGAAAAAAAATCAGAAGGATTACTCAAAGATGATTAAGGTTATTCATTATCTTTGGACACATACTCCTACCGCAGAGATAGATTTTGATTCTTTTTCAGTAGAGGATGTGAGTGATGCTATGGACGAAATGGAAAATTTGCCTTTTATCTGGGATGAAGGACACGAAAGTTTCATTTGTGATCCTTATAATAAATTGGTGATGTATGAACATGTAACAAATGTAATTTACGCTTTAGTAGATTCACAAGAGAAACGATACGTGATAGAGGAAGAAGATATTTTCCTCTAATAAAGGAGAGAGAATAATGGAAATGGATGTCTATGATTTCGATAGCTACAATATGTCCCTTAGTAACATATGGATGCTTAAGTTGTTTCATGACTGCGGAGTAAATGTTAGTGGTTATTCATCTCCAATGGTACATGTTAACTATGACTCTAATAATGGGTTTGACATTCTATTAGAAGGCCTTCAAGAGATTTTTGGAGAAGTGAACCATTATGGTTATGACGAAATAAATTCAGAAGATTTTATCAAAAGATATGGATCACGCGACAAAGATGATATTCCGGACTCCATTCTAATTATCCATGATCCGGTGTTTAGCAAAGTTTTTCCTGGTCATAGAGAAAGTATGGAAAATTATATTTCGGAGTTAGAAGCAAAAACATTACATTCTCATGACGTTGCCGTAGAAATCTTAAAAGACAATTCAGGTATAGAATTTGTTTTTGGATTTGCAGGTAGTAATTTTCACGAACTGGTCCTGCTTTTGTTGAAACTTCGAGAGTATTCAATTATCGAAGGAGGAACAGGATCATGAAGTTCACAGTATCAATAGACTCAGAGAAATTGCGTAACCTAACAGATTTTGTCCAAGTTGTACAGGTAGATAATGGCCGTACTTCAGAATACGAAATGAGTTTAGACAACTTCTTAAAAATTGTCGCCAAATCTAGTGAAGCTGGCCAAGAAAGCCCATGGCTACCGAGGAACTGTATTAAATACGTTTCTAGAGGATTCGGCTATGAAGTGTATTTGGATATCCCTAAACAACAATGGGAAATCGAATATGCGAACACAAAGTTGAAGGTCGGATTCCCAAGACTAGTATTTCAGTATTCACTAAGAAGTTGCACTTCAGACAAAAAGAGTTTTTATCAAGTGGAACTTAAAAAAATATTCGCTGTTAAGGGTAACAAGAAAATCAGAGAGAATACCATGCTTTATAAATTTCCGTATTCTAATGTTTATGACGATGGGTCAGTATGCATGGGCACGAATGCGTTTCCTAATATCACTTGCATAAGTGATTTAGAATCGTTGCATTCTCTTTTCATACATTCCCCTTTTACAGGCGACTATGGTGCAAAAACAACATTAAAGAAGAAATTATGGGAACTGTTCACAGAGATATTCAATGAAAAAGACTTTGATGATAATGTACTTATTCCAATGGATAAGACATTGGGCATGTTGTTAGGTCTAGAAACTATAAAAAACAGTGAGGAGAATTAATAATGACTAATGTAATGCAAACAGATATTTTTTCTGTATTCGGAATTGAGGATGAGGTAGCGATTAAAAAGCAAAAAGAGGAAGAAGAAAAAAAGAAAAGGCAGGAAGAAATGGCGAAACGCTTAGAAGAAGCTAAGAAGAGCAATGAAAATGTGCCTGCTTCCGCTTTGAAAACACCTGCCAAGAAAGATGAATCTCAACCATTTGAAGTAAACTTTGAAACGTTTATTCGTCACCTGGGAGATAATATTGCAATTACCGAGTATTTTTCTACAGAAGAATTGGAAAACGGTATTGCTACTGCAAAAAAAGGTACAGAGGAAGTGAAATACCACAAGATCACTGGTGAAGATGTCAGAAAGAGAATGGAAAAGGATTATCCTGATCTTGTTGCTGCGTATACTGAAATGGCCTATATAAAGAAAAATAATATGGTTATTCCAGTACCAAAAGCAAAAAAGAAAGGATTATCTGATATTCATTGTACGAAAGAACTCTCTAACGAGAGTTCTTTTGTTGTTCAAAAGATACCGTTCGCCATTCTACGGGACTTTATCTCACTTTCAAAAGAATATTCGGATAAATATGGTGTTGAGTTACATGGAGATATCTATCTAAATTTATCAACGAGGGAATTTTTTTTGGATATTCCAGGACAAATGGCCAGCCCCTATCTTGTAGAGCCTGTAGAAGATGCTTTGTCGTTTGCGATGCGGATGATGGACATTCCATTTAAAAAAGTAATGGAAATCCATTCTCACCATACAATGAGTGCCATCCCCTCTTCCATAGATAATGAGAGTGAGCGGCAAAGTGGAATTTTGTATGCCATTGTTGGCAAAGTAAATAAACTTTTCCCAGAGATCACATTGAGAATTTTTGAGCAATCTTCTGAGTCACATATAAATATAGAACCTACTTCTATATTTGAGAGCCCGTTTGAACTAACTGCAAGCTATGATACTAGTATGGTGGAGGTTTTGTGGTATGACTAAGGTTATTGACTTACTCCGACCTAATTCCGATTACTATCCTTACAATAGGAAGACGCTCTACCCAGTAATCGTACAGCTGGGAGTTGGGGGGACGGGATCCAACGTTGCTCAACAATTAACCCAAATGCTGATGATGTACGGAAAAAACAGCATCTACTGTTTGGCCGATTTTGACACCATTGAAAAGAAAAACATAGGAAATCAGTTGTTTGTTGAATCGAATATTGGTAAAAAAAAGGCGGATATTTTGGCAAAGCGCTATAGTCATGCTTACGGTATCCAAATTCATTCCTATACGAAAGGATATGTAGAGGATGTTGATACATTAAAAAGCCTTTTTAATACCGATTACATCAATTACACTGGCAGTGAAGTGAGAGTCCTTCCAATCCTATTAGGATGCGTGGACAACAACTATACAAGAAAAATCTGTCACCAGTTGTTTGAAAAAGTTCCTAATCTATTATACATAGATAGTGGGAACGAGCATGCTGTAGTCCCTTCTGATTTTCGTACACGACCTAAAGAGGAATGGACGGAAGATGAAGTCAGAGCATACCATGAAAGTGGATGGACTGGCCAAGTATGTGCGGGTTTAAAAATCGGTGGTAAAGTCATTTTAGAGCCGGTAGCATCTAGGTATACAGAGATTTTAGAAGATAATGATGAAATAAAGCCTTCTCTTCTTAGTTGTGAAGAGTTAAGTGCTTCAGACCCTCAAAGGTTAATGACAAACAAGATGGCTGCCCTAGCAATGTGTTCCTATCTTTCGGAGTTATTTGAATGTGGAACTATTTCTAAGAGCCTGACTGTCTTTCATGCCAGCAAAGGGTTTATGAAGAGTGAACCATTACATGAAGATACCCCATCCTTTTAGGACGGGGTATCTTTTTTTATTTGCTATCTTGTACTAATTGAAAAGACTCTTCTACAATTGAAACGTTTATTAACATATCAGAAAACTCGATGTTATTTCTCGTAGATAGTATGGTTGAGAGAAGTCTTGCAGCGTTCATAATTTCTGATTCAGCCATTTGCTTCGATATTTGGATATTTAATATGTATCCGTTTATTTCTTCTTCAGGCGTTACTACATGAAGCGCTGTGACCTCCCCAATCTTCCTGCTATTATTTAGTGTACTCCACCATTGAATGTCCCAGGACTCAATCTGAGGGGTTTTAGTCTTAAGAATAATATAAGCTTGAGGAGAAATGAAATTATAGTCATAGCCGTCTCCTAACCAGCATTGATTCTGGGCTGAGGTATTTTCTTCTAGCTTATTTCTTTCATCAATAAGAGCTTGTCTTGCTCCTAAGCAGGTGATATCGTAAATGACTTGGTTCAATAAATCAAATACGTCTTCAAATTTTGTAATCATCCACAAGACGAAATTTTGAGTGATACTTGTTCTAATAATATCTTTTAATTTCCCCTTAAAACCTTCATTAAGCATCCCAGGTACTTCGTTTGTTAAATATCCAATAGGTTGTGTTAAAAATTCCGGTTGTATCACTGTTTCATTATCATTTATGATTTCTAACATCAAGTAGTATCCTTGATAGAACTGACTTTTTGTTACTTCTTCGAAGACTTTTTCAAATTCTGAATGGTATTCTTCTTTTAGAATATGTAAGAATTTTTGAGAATAAAAATAAATATATCCCATAAATTCGTCTCTAAAGTCTTTATTCCTTTCAAAGTGGGTCTGTAAGCACTCTGATGCTACCTTGGTTAACTTTTTATTCATCGTTTCTTGCATTTGAATCCTCCCCTAAGTCTTCATCATTATCCACTTCAATTTTGTCTTCTACTTTTTCATATGGAGGAGATGGTCGATCCCCTTCGAGTTTCCAGAAACCATCTTCTTTCTTAATTGAAATAATGTAGTATGCTTCAGCTCCGTTTCTGGTGGTATCTTTCCTGTAGAAATAGCCGCTACTTTTACCTTTATTAAGAATAACCTCTGTAATCTCATATTCCGCAGGGATGTGTTCGGTTCTTTCCCTTAACAGACCTTGTACATTTTTGAATAAGAGAATTGCTTCTTCCTCTTTTGCTAAAACATCATTTCTATAGTACCGAGATCCGTGTACATTTAAGAAAGAATAATATTCTTCTGGAGACCATTTAAAAGTGAAAAAGTTAAACATAGCAGCTGCAATTGAACGAGCGAATTCGGTTTCATCAGTGGTATTTTCTAAAAGGATGGGCGTATCCATTTTATTTAGAACATGTAAGCTTTCTTTGTCCATATTCGCTACTACTTCTTCTGGAGACTTCTCCATTTTTTTATAGGACTCCATCATTTCTTGTTTTTTCTCTTCGTTTTCATTATGTTGGGTTATTATTTCTTGTTGGGAATCTTTAACCCTATCAATTTCTGACATCATCTGCTCATTACAACCAACAAGGCTTCCGCTAATAAGGACTACTAGTGCTGTTCTATACCATTTCATATACATTTGTTTTCCTCACTAAATTTTTGGCACCATGGATGATTTGTCTTTTTTCCTGTTCATTTAAGTATCCTGCTAGCTCTACGCATTCTGACAAGCTTAAATCTAGCTGCAGGACATTGATTAGAAGTTTAGGTATATCTAATATTTTTAAAGAGTTACTACTTGGAATTGTTAAAACCCCTAAATTCTGCTGTATCAGGTAGCCTAATGATCGGATGAAATCGGATGAATTAGTTGACGGGATTGCTATTGATTCAAGTTGTCTTTTCCCAAAGACGATGATCAGTAGTAGTAAGGATTGTTTAGACATATATTTAGAATTGAGGACCTTTTGTATATTTCCTGTACTGTAGCTGAAAATATCTAGATTTTTATCCACTTCATGTATCAAACATTCTTTTTTCTTTCTATTCAGCTGAACAACGGAACTTAGATTGTGTGTATCTATAAATTGAGATAAATAGTGCTCCTTAGATGCTTGGTATGAAAAGTGAAGTTTATTTCCATGTAGATCTGAGTGAACCTCTCCATTCCCTAGAAGCGCTGCCATTGTTAAATTCTCTAAAGGATCAAAGTAATGCAATTATATTAACCTCCTCTTTAAAAAACAAAAAGCCCCAGCCGTATAGCAAATAGAAATAGGCATTCCTATTTTCGCTAAACAACTGGGGTCTTCCCATCTTTTAATTTAATTACCTAAATTATACTATTAGGTTCCATATCTTTCAATCGCTAATTTACTTAGTTCCGCTGCTCTCATCTTTTCAATTCCGAATTCCTCTGCAATTTGATCAATCATGTAGTGTTGATTGGTTCTCAAATAGTATGCGTAAGCTATTCTAATGTCGTCTAATTTAAAGCGTCTAGGAAGTTCATAATCGTTCCGGATGTTTTTTAAGTAGGTGTACATGCTATCTATCTCAATAGGGACAAATTCATTAGTTTGCTGTCGTTTCGTAGTGAAAACGTAATCGCCAGGATTAAACTGACAATCAGTAAAAAATGCATCAAAGATTTCTGCATCTTTTCCAGAAAGGTTTACAACTCTATTCTTATTATTTCTAGTCTCTATTTTAATTTGAATAATGCCATTAGCAGCATATGTTACATCTTTTTTGGTGAAATGAAATTCAGAAAACCTTAGACCTTTTAGAGCTAAAACGAATATAGACTTTGTAATGAGGTTATATCTGTTATCGTTTATTATTTGTGGTCGTATTTCTAATAATCGATTATACTCTATATCCTTTGGTCCAGGATCATTGTTTTTAAGTCTCCTTATTTTAACCGCTGGATCTATTGGCAGTTTTCCTACTTTCCAAAGGTAGTCAAAGAATGTTTTTAGTATGGCGATATGTTTATTGATGGTGTGAATACTGTTAGCCTCTATAACCTTGGAATTTATAAATCCTTTTATGTCAGAGGGATTTATTTCATGTAACTCCTTATTTCTTTTGTAAGTAGCTGTTAAATAAGCAAAGAACGATTCAACAGTGGAAGTATAAGAAACCATTGTCGGTTCTTTATAGCCTTGTTCAGTTAAATATTTACGAAAATCATATGGCATGCTTTATCCCTCCAAAGGATTATGTACTTGCTTATACTTATTTAACTGATAGTACAACTTCTAAAAAGAAACTATTAATAAAGATCTATCTATTAGAATCTAGTCAGATCAGTTTCTATAAGTGTTTTTTCTATCATACTCGTAAAAAAATAAGAGTAAAATGGTTAGAACATTAAAATCGCAACCCCACTGTATGTACGCTAGAAGAATAATAGGAACTTTTTTAACAATATTTTCTGGCTGCTAGAGTGCAATTAATGGCACTGCAATTAACCATATTATACCATAATGAGCCTTGGTTATTAAAAATTATCCCCATTATATTCACTAATTTCACATAATTAACAGTATCAACATTAATATTACTGCTTTTTTACGAGTTTATCTAAAGAGAAAGAAAGGATTGCAACAACCCTTTTTTAAGAAATTTGCACTAATTTTGTAACAACTTGGATGTGGTTAAGCTAAAACGCATCTTTTCATATTCTCCAAGCAGTAATTTTTCGAGCTTAAATCCATATGGAGGTTTAGGTGATACTCTCTTTCTTTCTAAGGAACCAATTTGTCTCATCATGATAGACGGAAGTGTTAAGGCATCTTCCTTTGTAGTGTGCTTAATAATTTTTCCAATATATTCAAACTCTAACTTTTCATAAGCTGCTGGACTTATTTTAAATTGTTCTGCTTTCTGTCGGACCAGATCAATACCAGGTATCCAATCTAAGTCAGGATTCGTAGTGTATTGAGGTGTAGAAAACTCTGAAGAGTAATAAGAGACCAATTTTTTATAGCCGGCTCTGCATACCGCTCTAAACTCTCTCATATTAAGGTGTGACATATGATTAATAAAAGTGAATGTACGTTCTTCTCTTTTAACAGCTGTCTCTTGGCCATATACCAAGTAGTCATAAATATCTTCTTCTCTTAGCACCCTCTTGAAATCCATTTCTTTCTTATGCCTAATGGATCTTTCTACAAAAGTTTCTAAGTTGTATGGAAGGCGCTTAGTTTCTTTCCATAACTCTGATACTTCCTTAATTGCATGTCTAACGGCATTTCTAGATTGGTCTTTTAAAATATAGACAAGATTTCTAAATAAATTCCCATTATATCTTCCTTTTAATAAGGCAGAGGACAATTCTCCAATTCCTTCTTGAGACATTTCCTTTTCAATGAAATTTGCTTGGCGAGTGTAGGTTTCCTCTGGTTGCAGCGGAAACCGATAATTTATTTTTGGTTGTTTATATAATACTAGATTTGGATTAATTATTAGGTTTGCTCTTACATAACAATTCCCCTTTTTCTCAAACAAAGGAACTGATAGAGGTCGACAAAATGTGGTTTCTTCACCAGATACCTTAGTCTTCAGTAATTCAATAACTACTTTTTTTACATCACTGTTTTGCTTTTTTAAAAGTAATGTTTGGAGATCCGTCTTATAAACGGGTTGCTCCTGCTCCAATTTTGTTTCGAAAAAATTATATGAGCGGTATTGTTTTGTGCTTCTACAAAGTTGCAATAAATATAATTTCCATGAAGATACAGACATGCTTAAAAATCCATCTCCAAAAACAAATGGATGGATTACAATAAATCTATTGAGGACAGGCCGCTTCCCATCTTCGGACTTCTCCTTATTTATGTAATGATTAATAGTGATTGTTACTCTGTTTGTGTATTCATTCTTTTTCTTGCTGATTAAAGTTAATTTGTCGAACTTCTCCAATGAGGTATAAAATTCCTGGAAAGAAAGCGGAAAGAGTTTCTTCACTCTTTCGGTATATAAACGATGAACGGTGATTTCAGATAATACTCCTGAAGCATTACAACTAATGAACAGACTTAGAGCAGTTAGTATGTCTGCTTTTGTTATATGATGAAGGAGCCTGTCCCTAGAGATTAAGGAGGCTAAGAACTTCTCTCTTTTGTTAAATTGTTTTTCTACATTAAACATTTCATATAAAAAGTCTACAGACATAATTATCCCATTGACGCTATCTTTGTTGAACGAAAGTTCTTTACTTATTGCAGGTACTTCCTTTACACTCTCCACTTATTAACCCTCCTTCTTCTTTCAAGGACATTCCTTCGGTACAAATGTACCCAAGGAAAAGAGGGTTTCCAAAAGAAAAGGCAGCTAAGCGATTTTAGCCGTCTGCCGTGGATTTTCAAGAAAAAATACAAAAAAACGCACTGATTTTTCTAAAAATCTGCACACTTATCCCACCAGGGACCAGATCAAGAATAAACCACCACGTTTTTCTCTATATTTATATATACTTATTGCTAATTCTCTTTATATTTGTTAAAATTACTTTTGAATTCAAACGTTTTTGTGGTGGTAGTTCTGATAGAATAATGTGCTTCGGGCATAGGATCTATTGGAACTCTTTTTTTGTCCTTTTATTGATTTTGCTACTATATTTGGGTATAGCAAAAACAGTGTCTAAAATCATAAATAATTACTCTACATGTAGTCTTGCATTCTACTTCGAATAGGCAGAATCGTCCCATAGCGATAGAAAGCATAGTAAAGTATCTATTTATATTTTTAGCCACTAACTTAATCCCAACTCAATGGTAGCACAAGAGGAAAAAGTTTGTAAATATTTTTTTTAAATAGTCGAAATTTAGCGAGGAATTATTTCTTGATAACCTTTTAGGAAAGTGGTATATTACTTATACAACCTTATAAAATATTTAAGAACAGTGACAACACTATTCTTAATCCCAAACAAATAGCCTTCAGCTTCTAGCTGGGGGCTTTTTGCTTGCTCATTTTTATTGCATAAAAAAACCGCCGATTTAATCGACGGATCATTAAGAGTAGTTATATATAGTTAAGAGGATGCCATTTACTAGACCAACAACTATTACACCAAGCATTATTCTATCAACTTTTTTAATATTTTCTTTCTTCATGGCCAGAAACATGAAACCACCCCGTTCAATCATTCTAGTTTAGAAGATTATAACATTAAAAGAAATAAATGTAAATAAGCAATAATCATATGTTTATCTTTCGGTTATATCTATCATTGTTTTAAAGGTACTATCCTCCGGATCGAGCGCATCGAGTAGATTCGTGCTCTTGGATTCGAGTTTGTTGACTAATGGACCAAACTTTTCCTTTGCTTCTTTTTCTTCCAAATAAACCTTTTCTTTAATCTTCTCCAGCTGTTCCCTCTTTTTCTTAAGCTCTTCATATTTCTCTTCAATACTTTCAGGCATGGAGCCCTTAAGGTTGTTGTAGACAGTTTCAGCTGTTTCTTTGTATAAAGCATCCACATCTAACGGATCCGCACTCTTCCCTCCAAAGAGTTTACTCCATAAGCTTTCTTTTGGTCTATTTTGATCTATACGTTTTAATACCTCTTTAGAGATAGATGGAGCTGCAGCGGACTGGGTATGAAGCTGATTTGTCCATTCAATAATCTCGATTTTCTCTATGACTTCTGAGATATCCTTTTCCCATACCTCTCTTCTTCTAGTCGCATCTGTTATCTTATCTAACCACTCCTTCTTTTGTTGATTAATCTGATTGAGAATGAATAGTTTTTGTAAATTCTCCAATTTATCGTTAAGGTCTTCAAACTCTTCTGCAATACCAGGCTCCTGAGAAGGCATGGTATTGGGATTTATCGTGTTTGATTGATTATAAGGCTTGTATGAGCTTGTGTAAGACTCTACTTTAGTCCCCACAATATTGGCTATATCTAGTGGAGCTTTCCCATGCTCCACCAAAAGGAATATCATTTTAAATTTAAATAGGATTTTATAATCCATTCTAAGTTGCGTCCCAATACGTGGAATTGCAAGATAAACATTCAAATCGTTTCTTTTGATGTAATTTCTAAGTAGATAGTCTCTACCATCAAGCTCTAGTAAATTTGTAGCCTCTCTAGTCGAATAAGATACTTCTGTATGTATATTGTTATAAAAATCACCGCTGAAAAGTTGCTCTTTTAAATCCATCCGTAGAATAGTTTTATATAATGGGTCATCGCTAAACTTTTCCTCTAATAACTCTCTAAGATCGGGAGTCTTCATTGCTACACCACCTCAAATATTGCTATCTGTCTAAATATTACTCTTAAAAACCTTTGAATTCAATCATTTAGAGGGCGATTTGAGTAAAATCAGAGCGATTATCGGAAATGATTTTGAAAAATCATGATTTATATTCCAATCAATTGTATATAATTACTAATTATTATTTATGATTGATTAATAATTAAAGATAAATATATAATGAGCGGTCAAGGTCAATAAAAATACCGTGATTATTCTTGATAAAATACTACCAACTAGTGATTTGTTGGCGTTGTTGTGTGATTTTCTTTGATTGCATAATAATTTCGGATGATTTTCTTTGATTTTTTAAAATCATATTCGATATTTCGTGTGATTTTGTTATGGGGGTAGTATCTTCGCTTTAATGTAGGAGTTTAAGGTCTTTCATTAATAAAATATTTGATATTGCTTTTTATGAGAAGAGACTTTCAGTTTTCTTAGAAGAATAGAGGGTAGTAGTCCTTTTGTCTTTGAAAATGCTTAACCAGGGGGAGTCTCAATTAAACAAAAAACCTAGAGCGTTATTTGCTCTAGGCTTGGTTATTATTCTTCTATATCTGAAAAGTCAAGGCTATCTATATCTAACTCTTCTTCGGAGTCGGTTACCGGTTCTTCGTCAGGACTGTCTAATGAGATACCAAAATCGGAGAGGTCAATGTCCATGCTGTCAAATTCATCTTCTTCACTTGTAGCTGCTATAGATGCAATCGCAGAATTTTTGAAAATAAACTGTTGCTGTCTTGCTCTGAATTCCTCGTACTCAGTTACTAATCCCTTAGCAAGCCTAGAGGGAAGGGCTTCTGTTTTATAGAAAGTATAAGCGCTAACCTGGTAGTCATTGTTGCCAACAAGATATCCAGAAAAGACAGTTCCGTTAATAGGAAGCTGTTCTACTAGTGCCTTTTTAGAAGAATCAATAAACGAGCTGCTGAACGGCTTATCCTTAGCTAATACCGCTAATAACCCAACATGGTGTACTTTAGAAGCTTGTTTATTTCCATTTTCGTCTTCTTCAATGAGTTGTATAGAGTCGTGAAGGTAGCTAGAACCAATGGATTCCATGAACATTTCTTTAATACTATGTTCATTAGTTACTTCTTTTACATTTTTCTCTATCTTATTCAATACTAGACAACCGTTATGTTCAAGCACAAGGCGTTTAAAGTCTGCTTTATCAAATGTAACAGAAGTACCACCACCACTAGTTGCGGTATTTATTTCATGAATAATATCCCTAATTTGAAGGTTTGCGTAGTCTCTATAGTTATCTATTTTCAGACCGGATTTAACACTTTCGGTTAATGATTCAAATTCATCAGAGAATTTCTGATTATCCGGGAAAATTACAAAGGAGATACCCTTTGATTTATCTCTGGCCAGCTTCCAGATCCGTTGACTAAACTCATTTACTTGCCTAAGAACGTCAGGACCATCATCACGAACAGGGATAGATGCAACAACACCAATTTTAACAGTTCTGTTTTCAGCATTCTTCATAGCTCGAACCATATACCTCTTAAGGTTTTGCTTAAATTCTTTAGGATCAGTTTCTTTTTGCAGCTTCAATAGTTCTTCCTTAATGATAGGCTTGTTATGATAATCATTAAACTCTTCAATAGCTTTGATTATTGTTGATGTACCTGTTCCTCCACCTAGGCCAGCGAAAAACAAAACCAATTCGTCGGAAGGGCGAACCCGCTCTGTGATAAATGTCTTTAGTTTCTCTTTTACCTCTTGTTTTTCTTCGATTATTTTTATTGCCTTTTCTGGGTTTTTACCAAGTCCTCCTAAGTTTAAAGAGACCATGTTGCTCTTTGAAATATGTTGAAGGCCCTCAAGATCCCCGTCATTACTGTTTAATGCAAGGCAGTTATATACGGGTGTTCCGTCTTTCTTTTTCAGCTTAGCAAATAAATCTACCATTCTATTACCAGCTTGGCCAAATCCAACCATTGTCATATCAATTGCCGGTGCATTACTTGTAAATTTACTCATCATTTATTGAACACTCCTTGTATTAGATTGTTTTGAACGTTTTAGCAGTTCTTCAAGCACTTGAACGCCTCTTCTTGTTAAAAAGATAAATTTGTAAGGTTTAATAGACTTATAGTGTAGTAGAGACATGTCTAATAATTTGTCTACAATATTTTCTGCTGTTTTTCTATGTATATTCGTGGTCGTAGTGTTATAAGTATAGTTTTTGCCTTTTCCAGACCGGGTTTTTCTTTCGAGCTTTACATTTTCCACTATTTCACTAATGGTGACACCACTAAATGAATGCTCTTCGTTTTTTTGCTTCTGCAAGGCTTTCCCTATAAAGAAACAAACTTTCTTTGCAGCTTCATCACTTTCGATAATATCAGCAAACATAATAGCCACATCTGGAGGAAAAGAAAGCTCACGATATTTCGCTTGCAGTGATTCGTTCAACCTGATACCTCCCTTTTTATATTTTACTATATATTACCTTATATAAGACTCTGCTACAAGACTCTATATTATTTTTCACAAAATAAATATCAAATTTATAGTCGTTTAACCCTGGTATAACAACGTTTACTTATAGATACCAATATTAGACTCTATTCTAAGAGATTAATCTGTATTTCATTTTTTTTTCATTGTGAAATTGGTCATTTTGGGTGATTTTACTGCCAATATGCAAAAAAAGCGCCTATATAATCCTCTTTTCACATGAATCTTTACAAATAATTTTTGTTAGAGTGTTAATATAGAGTCTACACTTAAACCTATTCACACCATAAGGTTAAATGAATTCCCTAAAATAAATTTTAATAAAGACTCTCTTAATAGACTCTATAACGTCCTTCTGTAAAACTGAATGATTGATGGTCTGTATGTTATTACTGATCCACCTCCACCTGTTAATTAGTACCTCATATTTGTAAGCGCCTGTTTCTAGATGAAAAAACAGAACTCTAAATACCAATGAAATTTCCGTTTATATCATTTCTGAAAATTGGATCTCGTTATTTTTATTTTGGAAGTCCAAGGGCATAGGGTCAAGGGCATAGGGTCAAGGGCATATATTAAGCCTATGCCCTTGACTGTGTGCTTCGAGGCATATGTCTAAATTCAAAAGGAAATCAATACTGTCAAGGGATGAGATTATTAAAAATCGAGCATTTTAACCCCGACTATTTACGTTCTGGCTAACTTCAATCACCTACAATCATTCTCGATAATTGGCAGTAATCAATAAGTTTGTATATGTACCTATAGAAATTTCTATTTATTTAATTTCAGACGTTCTGTACTTCCTGAAAATTAAATGGATTTACTTTCAAGATATGCTATAATGACATGGAAAAAGTTAATATTTTGGGATAAGCCCACAGTAAAGAGATAGCTCAATAAGCAGCTGTCTTGTTGCTGTGGGCTTTTTGCATTTTTGGAGGTGGAACATGGAAAATGTATTACTTTAAGGCGGGGGAAAATAGAAAGGGTGTTATTTTACAACAATATGAAATTGAAATGCTTACCCTCATATACAAACATAGGTTACTAACTACCAAGCAATTGCATACATGGGTAAAGCAAAGAGCTACCACTACATATAAAAGCTTTTATAACCGTATGAAGAAATTAGCTAATATGGAATTGGTGGTAGAGCATGAATATTCACTTGGACAGAAAGGTTTTTACTACAAGTACTACCGCATCGGCAGCAAGGGATTAGAAATAATCATTGATAATCAAAAATCTCCTGGCAAAATCATACGCGATATTTCTCGATTTTCGCATGTGAAAAATATTGATCACTTTTTATCGACTCAGGAATTGATCATCCATGCGCTAGTTCATGCTGAAGAGCCCATTCAAGCTTTGTCGCCATTTGACAATGTAGAAACATTAGAAAATGATTCTCCTTCAGTAATTCCAGATTGGATAGTGAAGAGTGCTAAACAAACTATTTATCTGGAATTGGATACAGGGAGTGAGTCAAATGCGTTAATCAAAGAAAAAGCTATGAAGTATTTGGAGTTATGTGAAAGCAATCCTGCTTCAAGTTTCGTTGTATTTTTCTCTGTATTGGATTCTTCATTTCCGGCTAGGCATTCTTACGGCCATAGAACCAAGAGGATAGCAAACTTAAAACATACGTTAAAAGACCTATTAGGACATAAAGCGCCTAATTTGGAGGTATATGTTGTACCATTTGCCCGCTCGAAACCTTTGTTGCTGGATATCATTGCTGCCAAGGCGCCTAATAGCAAGGCTCAGAAGAAAATTGAAACAGAGCTTGCTATCCTCACTTTAGACAAATTGAATTCCTTTTTCCCTTATCAGTTTTCTAAGATGGATATGGAGCGGTATTACCCTTCAAATGTAGAGGAGTATTACCGGGTAGATGGGGTATATCAGGTTTCTCATGGAAGCAGTAATACCACATTTGAAACTCTTGCGGTACTACTGATGGAAGAGGGGAATGTTCATAGCTTAAATAGGCTTGACTTCACTCACCATTTCATCCGCTCCGGTAGATTTAAGAAAAAAGTGGATAGGTTGCTATTGGTATATAAAAAATCTGAAGAGTTGGAGAGAGATTTGATTGGAAAGGCTTATAATTCCGTTCTGTTAGGCAGTATGGAGAAATGGGGGAATGACTTAGACAATGAACCTTTATTCTACAAACAGATTTCTCCGTACAAAAAGGAGATAGTGAAATATGATAACTGAAGATGCGTGGATTAAACGAAAATGGCCACTCCTGTTGAGTTCTTTACTATTTGCTCATACCGTATTTCAGGTGATTAAAACCATCACTAACCAAGTGTTACTCATAGAGGCCCATGTGAATAATGACCTTTTATATTTTTTCTTATTTGGAGATCCTTTGTATCCAGGTAAGCTTGTATCTGTACTTCTTATCATAGTCATTATTATAAGCTGGCTCTTCTCAACAAGGATCAGTGTTTTCCAACAGAAGGGATGGAGAATAACCCAATTCCTTATGATGATACTGGGGGTTGTATCCATGTTCTTATGGCATGTTACTTCCAACACTTATCAGTACGTCATTCCGTACCTGAGTGAAAGGTTAGCGGAAGCGGAAGTGGAAACAGCAGGAATGATGGACGTTCTTTTTACGAATACAGAGCAATTCTTTTGGCTTTTGGTTTCTCTGCCGTATTTGGTTATGTGTCTAATCACACTTTACATGGGAGGCTTATTCACTAAAGAGCAAAAGGAATTGGTGCCTGCGTTTATGGAATATCAGTGGTCTGGACGATGGTTGCAGAGAATATCCAATATTGAGAAGAAAGAAATATGGCCTGATGTGGAATTAGGTCCTGATGTTAACAATAACGAAGTCGTGGTCCAGCCTGGTCGAGATCGTACCTTGAACGGTATTATAATTGGTTCAATCGGTACAGGTAAAACTGCAGCTCTTGGGCTTCCGATTATCAACCAAGATTTACACCATATAACAAGATTCATTAACTCGTATCCTAAAATATCTCGACTTGAGAATTATCATTCTGAGGAAGTGAAGGGGATGTACCTTAACGGAATCTCTATTATCGAGCCTTCTAATGATCTCTGTCAGAAGTCGTATCAGCTGGTAAAGGCACATGGCATTCCGGAAGAGAGTATTACCTATATCAACCCGCTCGACAAAAACACACCAGCAATTAATCCGATGAAAGGACCGGTTGATAAAGTTGCAGAAGCTTTCGCCATGGTGATTGAAGGGTTGAATGAAAGTGGAGATGGAGGAAACTTTTATTTTGAACAATCTCAAAGGAACCATTTGAAGCATTATGTCTATCTATTAAAGCTTCATGAACCTGAAAAAGAGGTAACCTTTGATATGCTACTTGATATGTACAATAACTCCCAATTGGTTAGAAGGATGCACGTTATCCTAAAGACAACGATTCCTAATGATATCGATTTGATGGAGGATAGGGATGAGCGGAACCACTGGAAGATTGTACAACAGATTGATGAGTGGTTTGATCAAAACCTTTTACCTAAAATGGTCAGGTCGGGACAAGGAGAAGTGCCAGAAAAGATTCAAGAAGGTAAGTACCGCGGAGAGGATAAGTACTATGATGCTAAGGCAGAGCATGTACAAGGTTTGCGTAACATTTTAAATGATGTGGGGGCCAACCCATTAATCCGTAGAGTACTTTTTGGGAAAAGTGATTTTGATTTTGACCTTCACCTTGAAAAAGGAGGAGTCTTGCTTGTAAACACTGCCAAAGGAGAATTATCCAACCTAGCCAATGTACTCGGGAAGATTGTGTTACTTAGTTTACAAAATGCAGTATTTAGAAGACCGCCAAATGTTAGTACCTTTCATCATATCCTTGTGGATGAAGCGCCAGACTATCTATATCAACCATTTAGGGAATTTCCAGCACAGTCCCGTAAATATAAGGTAATTGTGACCATTATCATGCAGACTGTCGCACAGCTTGCGGATAGATATGGGGAGCACTATATGGAGACGTTGATTGGAACGTTGAGGAATCGCTATGTTTACGGAGATCTGCCTGCCTTTGATGCAGAGTATTTCTCAAGATTGTTCGGAGAGAAGTGGGAGTATGAAGAAAGTACAACCGAGATGTCTGTTTCGCCGCTCCAGGATAATCCTCAAACCAGAGCGGGATCATCCTTCCAAAAGAAAAAGGAAGTGGCTTTTACAGAAGCAGATATTATGTTTCAACGTGAATTTGAGTGTGCTGTAAAGATAGTGGTCAATAATAGGCCAATGCCTGTAAGAAGGATAAAGGCTAATTTTGTACCGAAAGAGCATTTTAATAGAGCTGCCGTTATTGTAAATGATGAAGCTGCAAAAATATGGTTAGAAGAAAGAGCTGCTATTGGTCCAATAGAGATGGAATTGGTGGCAGATCCTATTGAAGAAGTGGAAGAGGTTTTAGAAAAAGAGGAAGAGGTAAAGCAAAGAACTTCAGCCGAATTAGACTTGAATGATCTGGAGGAATCTATATCTCAGCAACATGATGAAATGCCAAAGGATTCTGTTGTATATAATCACGTTCCACCAACATCCAGGCTCAGAAGTAAGAGGAATAAGGTAGAATCTGATCATGAACCAAAGGAAGTAGAATCTCCAGTAGTTGTTTCAGATGACGTTATGGAGGAAGAAAAGATTGTCTCCCTTGCAAATGAAGATACAGTCTCTGAATCTACGGTAGTACTAAAAGAGACCGCTCCTACAGTTCATGTGCCGAGAGCAATACATGATACGGATGAAAAAGTTAGACCGTCACCAAATCAAAGAGAAGAGGTAGTGGATTGGTCTGCCACACTTAAATTTACATCAAATGAAGAAGCGGCTGCTGAAGAGAATGAACAGAAGGAGCAGGAGAAGAAATCCAAGTTACCTAATTCTGAATTCACAGACAAAAATAAAGAGTTTTTTGAGGGTATTGTACAATTTGCGAATGAAGAATAATGGAAACTATTGCATGATTTTACATTATCGTTTACAATCACTTTATACAAAAGTCGTAACTAAACGACTTCTATAACCGGATGGGACAACCCCACAATGAATCTAGTGAACTTTATTCACTAGTCTCGTTGTGGGGTTTTTTGCATTCTCTAATAAGTTTTCAGAATAAAATTACGTGAAAAACGTAGAGGAGGATATTATTTATGTTAGACACACAAACGTTGTCCAGAGAAGAGTTAGATGAGTTTGCACGTATTCACCGTAATCAAGAAATCCAGGAGGGGATAGTACAGTCCGTAGGTTTTATGAACTTCCCCGTTGTAGAAAATGGGAAAACCGTGATGAAAGAAACGGAAGTAGCCATTTTCCGTTTGCAGGGTGGAGTAAAGGCTTATTGCCCTGAGAGTGAGTTCAGCGAAAGGAATTTCAAAAGCTTAAATGGTTTTGTTGGTACTATCCAAAATATCTTAATTGAAAGGCTAGACCTAGATCATAAAATGGCTATCGTTTCCGTTAAAAAAGCGGATCAGATGAAGCGAGAGAGCTTTTGGAACACTATAGAATATCTAGAAAAGAAGAATGCTCTGCAGGATGAGGTGTTCGAAGGTACCATTTCAGGTGTAAATCCTAGTAATGACAGAATTCATATCCGAGTGGAAGGTGCCGACTGCTTTATGCTCAAAAGCGATTGGGATTGGGGCCGCCAGTTCAATGTTCGTACAGATATAGACCGTGGGCAGAAAATTCAGGTTAAGGTCTTAAAGTTCGACAAGGAACAAGGTCTTATCAAAGTTTCTAGAAGGCATACACTGAAAGACCCATTCGAGAAGATTGCTAACCTAAAAGAGATGGAAGTTACGGTAGGTCGTGTGACAGAAGTTAGCCAAATTCATGGTATTTTCGTTCAAATAGAAGAAGGGGTTGTTCTCAAAGCCACAAAACCTCGTAGCTTAGAGGAACCTCTACCTGGGGAGATTGTTTCTTGCAGAATCAGAGAGATTGATGCAAAGAACAGAAGAGGTAAAGTTATTATTGTAGGGTATCCGCGCGGGAAGCAGAAAAGAAAAGATTTAGGATCCTTCCTTTTTGACAAATGAGTACCTCAGTAGAATCACAGGAACTACAAGTTCAGTATTACCTATCCAAAGAGGGGGATGTCCCATTTTGGGATCATCCCCTCATGAATGGTTACCGGAAGCTCCCTGATAACTACCGACCCTATGTAAACGTAGAACAAGCAATAAATGCCTACCAACGGAATTTTTTGGACGAGATGGACTTTACCATCATGAAAGTTCTGGGGGATGCCATAGCAGCTAATGAAGACCAGATAAGAAGATATCTTATTAGTAAAATTTCAAGATCTGATACTTCCAAAAGGTTAGATAGATTAAGAAGAAATGGATTTGTAGACCGCTGGCATTGCCGGTTAGAAAATGATACGGACAATGAAATACGTCCTCCCGCTCCTTTTACCCTTGGGATAGCGGGCTTTAAGCTAATGAATCATTTCTACCCTCATACACCTTTTATGAATCCGAACAGCTGGGATAACCAAAACATTAAAACACTACAACGCTATGTAGCAATGAATGAATTAAGGTGCTTACTCGTAGAATCTAAGTCTATCAATAATTGGCACTGGAACAGCGTAGTGGCCCATAACAGGAGATTAAAGAAGCCGCTAGGCACTGCTGAACTGGAAACTACAAAAGGAAACGTCAACTTCATTATGGAGCGGGCTCAAATGTCTCAGAATTTTGTAGGCTTTCTAAGAGATAAGCTGCATCAATGGAAAAAGGTATATGAGCAGGAATCCACTTTTCCTTTAACGAATGTTCCAGACAATGTACCAGTATTTATTATCTACACCTCTACCCTGGCTATGGCAGAGCACATTCATAAACAAATCATGCTTGATACCTTCCCGTTTACGGTATGGACGTGCGTAGAGGAATTTTTCGAAGCAGATGGATTGGCAAAGTCGTTTTATGCCCCTCAAGGAGAAAGTTTAAAGAGGTTATATCTGGAGTTCTTGGAGAAAAATTAACCTTATGTATCTACATAGGGTTAATTTCTTTCTATCGGGGTTAATTTTGATAAAGAAAAAGGAGAAGAATATGAAAAAGGTTAGTTTGCTATTGATCTGTTTAATCTTACTGATGGCAGGGTGTTCAAGTAAAGAAGGTGGAGGGCAAAGTAAAGAAGACGAACAGAAGTACAAAGAGGATATTCTAGCTTATAATACCTTCCTGACAAACACAATGGATGAAACAAACGTTTTATTAAATCAATATAATACTGCGATAGATACGATGTATATGGAGAATATGAATGCAAACCAATTTGGTTTGATTGTAAAGGAACTAATTCCAAAATCCACTCAAATTATTAAATCAGTAGAGAAGCAAGATTATTTCCATAACAACATCTACCGATTCCACAAAGACTACCTAGTTTATTTGAATAGTCAGCACCAATTGTTTCTGGATTCAATGGAAATGGCTAACAGAGAAAAGGTGGATAAAAGCAAGCTAAGAAAACGTTATATTGAAATCAAGGACAGTCAGACAACCTTGTTAAATTCATGGGGAACGGACTTATAAAAAAGTAAAGTAAATGAATAAGGGTGGGGTTGTATGGTATTCGCTTTACTTAAGAAAAAGAAAAAGAAAAAAGAACTCTTGTTACATCTAAGTGAAATTTTGAATGACTCAGGCCCATTCTATATATCTAAAAAGAAGAGTCTTGTTAGTTCGATCCTGGTATCTGCTGCTTCAAACAATTTGGAAGAAATGAGTAAGTCTATCGAGACCTTAGAGGCGGAATTTCTACAAGAAAATGATGTTGTTCCTCTTGAACAGGATTACTCAAATTTGAAAAGATATGAATATTTTCTCGATACCTTAACGAATGAAGCATTAGGCTTACTCGTATCTGACATTATCAAAATTGGGAGTCTATTATTAAAAGACTTAATCGAAAACAAGAACAAGATGAATTACGAGTTAATGGAACGTATGATAGGTGATCTTGACAAGGTAATACGGTCTATTAATATGAATTCTAATAAGCCAGAAAAGAAAAAAGGCTGCTTGAAGTATTTTGGAATGATTTTGCGTTATAAAGAAGAGTTGTTGTCCTTGGATTATTATTATGAAGTTAGAAAGGTAGAGTCGTGTCTTGAGAAGTGCTATGTATCTGAAGACCATTTTGAAAAGCTTATCCATTAGAAGAAAAAATTCTTTATAACGGATTATTGACCATATTTTAGGAAGATGGTATTATTAACTCTAAGTTATATGAAACACTTTTTCTAAAAGGTTTTTGCGTACCTAGTACCGCTGCTAGGTACGTTCCAATTAATCTATTAATTTAATATTTGATGGGAAGAACCCACAAAATACATGATAAGTGCTTATTAAAAGTTACTATCATCGTGTATTTTGTGGTTTTTTTTATGTCTTTATTAGGAGGTGACAGTTTCTGGAGAAGGTATTATTAGCAATCGGGGATAAGCCATTTAGTCAAATAGTTAGAAAGTCTCTGCAGAAATTCCCCGAACAGTTTCTTTTAAATGAAAATGAAGTATTTCACAGGGATTACCTTGATGAAATATTAGAAACTGAAAAACCGACCATGCTCATCATCCATGACTTTTATTTACAAAGTCGAAAAACTAGTCAAGAGGAAAAAGAACAGGAGCTGTTTCATCTCCTGCAAAAGATTCGTATTCAGTATGAAGATGAGATCCGTGTAGTGTTCCTATGTGAAAGGGAAAAGGGAGATCCTTTCCTTTCAAAGTTGGTGAGTATAAATGTATTAGACATTTTTAACACACCCGCAATAGACATACAAACTTTTACAGAGCAACTACAGGATAAACCACGTTTTAAAACGGTTGCTGGATTCCTAAACCTTGACACGACTCCTAGTCTGTTAAACAGTGAGAGTCAGCTAAGGCATGAAAAACCGGTCCAACAGGAAGAAAAAACCGCTCCAGTAAAGACAGAGGAAGCAATCCCTGAAGTACCTGTTAATCGTGAGCGGCCAGTAATTAATAAGGTCATTAATAAACAGGTTGTCAACAAAGTAGTAGAAAAAAAGATCGTTCAGAAAAACGTTATTAAAAAGCAATATCAGTTAAACGTTACAAAGAACGTAGAAAAAGTAATAGGTGTGACAATTGAACCTAAACTGATTCTAGTGGGTAGCCCCTTTAGAAGAACAGGAAGTACTTTTTTCGCTCATACTCTTTCAAAATATTTAGGGGACTCCGGAGTAGGTGTTACTTACATCGAAAATCCTTTTCAGCAAGGATATACCTATGATAGATTTTATGGCCATGAAAATGCCCAAGAATATATTAGTCTATTTTCTCAAATTGCAAAGGAGGCAAGAGAAACATCAGAAGAACCTTCATTGTATCCTACAGCCACTACTGAATCCCATCAGAACGAAAATTGTTGGATACATGAAAATATAAGATTATTAGCCACAAATCCCATGAAAGAAAGTATCTATGTTGAAAATGACATATCGTTACATGCATTTATGAAGCTGCTACTAAGCTTACATAAGACACCATTCATCATAATAGATGTTGGAACAGAATGGTCCCGTGAGCTTTACCGAGAGCTTTATAGTTTGGCAGACTCCATTTATTTAGTCCTTGAGCCGGATATTCCATTAATTGAAAGGTTCGAGACGAGTGAGGAACATGGAATTAAAAAGCTGAGGGGCATGCTCAAAGCAGAGAAGGTTCATCTTGTAGGGAATAGAATGACCCCTTACATTGCAAAAGAGTTATTTGATAACCAGGTACACTTAATCCCAAATATACCTGCAAATGAAATATTCTCCATGCAATTTAAAGGGCAGTTCCTTCCTGATTCAAGAGAAATTATCAAACAGTTAAATCAAGCGTTTAATCCCATTATTCAAACATTATTACCAAAAGAGTTTCTTAAAAAGAAAGGAAAAGAAGAATCCTTTCTTAAATCAATTTTTAGTGGGAGAAGCGTAGAGCTTCGCGAATTGGAAAAAAAGGAGAATAGTTCATGAAACCATGGATGAAAATAGCTGCTGGTATTACGTTAGCGGCTAGCGTAATTGGTTTTATCATCATATGGGATGTGAAAATCAAAGATCAAATAGATAGTGTAGAGGTAGTAATTGTTCGTCCTGGCATGGAAATCTTAGCAAACGAAACCATTTCAAAAAATCACCTAATGATAGAAAAGCGAAAACGAACTTCCATTGTTGAGGGTGTCATCATGCCAAATGAAATGGATAGTATTATAGGCTCTTATGCAAAGCACCACCTTATTGGTAATTCCATAATTTCAGCAAGATCCATTGATTTTGAAGGGTTAAAGCCTAACCCATATCACGGAGAAGCTATTCGGCCCATCCCTAATGATTGGATATATGCGAAACCTTCAACTGTCAGAAGAAACGACAAGATAGACCTTTACTTATTTCAAGAAGAAAAAGCACCTGATGAATCAAAATCGAATGTAGAAATCAGCGGTTTATCTCCGCAGCAAGTACAAAAGCTGGAAGAGTTACACCGTGCTCAACAAGAAGAGAGTCAGCAGTACGAAGAAGAAAGAAAAGAAATAGCAGAAGACAATAAAGTAGAGGTTTCGGAAGACAAGGGAGTAGAAGTAAAGGTTAGAGAATCAATTCTTAATGAAAAGTCTAAGGAAGAATTTACAGATGAAGAGTTCCGGATACTTGTGGAAGCAGGGGATATTCCATTACTGGTGGGTGTTCCTATCATCTATGCTAAAGATGGGAGCGGAAACGAAGTAGAAAACGGCACAAACTCTTCTCAGGAACAAAGATTAACCTCGACGGGTACTATTTCAGACCTGGAGCTAATTTTAACCGAAGATGAATACCGCTCCTTGAAGCGTTTCATTGAGCAGGGATACAAGCTTTATATCACCTATCATTAAAGGAGTTTAATATATGGCTGAAAAATGGGAAGGAACTAGTTTCGTTATTCTAAGCATTTCACATGATGCTGGACTAAAAGAAGCCTTGAGTTCTATCGAACAAATTACATTGGTTGTCCAGCGAGAGAGTATGGATTCGACCATTAATCATAACGCAATATTTTTAGATGGATCATTGGTCAATTATAAAGATGTTAAATATATTCGTGAGCAGTGTCCTACCGTACCTATTTTCTACAAAATGAACCGGGTAACAAATCAGACTTTGACGAAGAATATCCATGCGGTTTGTACGGCCTATAACATCCATACAGTACAAGAGAATCTGGTAGGACATCAGATAGTAAATGAAGTTAAGAAAGTGTTGTTTGAAGAAGATTACGATGAAGGAAAACGAGTAATTAGCTTCAGTGGCACTCACTCTGGAAGTGGGGTATCGACCACTACTTTAAACGTTGCAAAAAATTTAGCAGAAAAGACAGAGGAAAAAGTATTGGTCCTATCGCTTAATCCTTGGGATCCTGCAGATTACTTTATCGATTATACAGGCAAATACCTGGATGATATTAAGGTAGATCTAAAGACAAAGAACCTTACAGAACAAAAACTGATGGATGCGACCACTAATGTAAATGGCTTTTACATGCTTGCAGGAAACCGTGACATAAAGCTTCAGAGGTATTTTAGCCCACAAGAAGTAAATCATCTTATCAGCATTGCGAAGAAGACCTTTGATGTTGTGTTGATAGATACTGGAACTCACTTTGATAATGCTTGTTATGCACAAAGCTATGTAGAAAGCGAAATGAAGTTCCTTATTACTACCCAAGAGCCGAAAGGCTATAGAGGCTATTGGCCGCATATTTTCCACCAATTAATTCAACCAATTGGAGGGAAGTCAGAAGATTACATGCTCATTATTAACCAATACGAATCCGAAATGTCCGTTATTTCGGAAAAGGATCTTGCTGAAGAGTTAGATATGTTCCATTTAGTATCAATACCAGATGAAGGAACGCTTGGGGTACAAGCCATTGCAAGAAAAGACCTTCTATTCAATATTGCAACCAGAGAGTATAGACAGGCTATTTCCACTATCAGCGATAGCATAATGGCAAGAGCAAAATTGAAATTACGAGAAGATTATGATTCTCACGACAGACGAAAAGGTATCTTTGGATTCGTTTTTCCAAACAAAGATAAAAAGGTGATGTAATCTATGTCCGCAAATGGATTAGCAATAAAAGAGGAAACAAGGGTTATTAAGAATCCAAGTCTTGAATCTCCTTTTGATGTATCTCATTGGGTATCCCAAGAGTTTAACCGCGTGGATGAATCACAAGAACTTTCTTCTTTTAACTATCAGAAAAAGAAAAATTTTAAACAGATCTGTTCAATTGTAAAGGAAGTTTTGGACAAATCCAATACCAGTGAGTCCGACCCCGAATTTTTAGAAAGACAACATAAAGCTACCATCGGGGAAGCTGCTTCAGTAAGTTACTTTTTAGCTGAAATTGAGAAGGTTCTACGGAACAAAAATATCACTTCCACTGACTTCCCTTCCTATTTCACTACGTTAAGTAATGCTATATTCCATGAGGTATGGGGCTTAAGTGTACTTGCTAAGTGGGATATCTACCCGGAGAGCGAAGCGTGCTGTATAAGAGGAACCCAACTCTGGATAGATATAGACGGACAGTTTGTAAAGCAGGAAGAAGAATTTGAAAGTGAAAGCCGGGTTGAGCGAATCAAGCGTGCATTTAAAATACGCTCCTCGGATACTGTCATGAACAGGGAAAACCCTGAAGTCGAGCTGGAAAAAGAAGATGGCAGCCGAATTACCATGATACAGCCTCCTAGAAGTAAGGAAAATTACATCATGCTTCGTCGCTTTACAGTAGATAAATTCACGCTGGAAGATCAAGCAAAATACGATACCATCCCCTATGAGGATATTCCCATTTACCGCGCGATTAGCAGAACCATGCCAAACATAATCGTAGCAGGACGTGTACGATCAGCGAAATCCACTTTTATGAAAACCTTGATTGGGGAAAGAAATCCGGTCTATGTGGGGGCTTGTCTGGAAAAACATTTTGAATTAGCTTTATCAAAGCATTTTCCAGACCGCTTATTCTTTGAAATACAAGCGAAGGAAGGGGATCTGCATAAAGCCATTCCCCGACTTCTAAGAATGGAGCATGATTACATCGTTATTGGTGAGATTCGTTCTCTAGAAATAGAAGCCTTTAACATCGCTACAGAGAGAGGAGAAAGGGGAGCGTTCGGTACTTATCACTTAACAGAAGTCCAGGATGTAGTAGAGCAACTTGCGAGACATACCCTTGATGAATTCCCTACAAGAAGGTTTGAAATAGAAGTACAACGGATTGCAAAAAATCTAGATATTATCATAAGCATGGAAACAGATCGTGACAGAAGGAAAAAGAGAGTTACCGGGGTAACAGAAGTAGTTTTTGACACAAAAACCGGTAAACACGAAACAGTCGATTTGATAAGGTACTCCAAGCTCTCTAAGAAATACTACTACTCTTCTAAAATCTCTAAACGTTTACTCCGACTGCTGGCCGAAGAAGATTTGGAAGAAACAAAGACGCTTCTTCGGCTGTTAGTTGCAAGGGAAAAGGAAAGCCCTATGAGTGATTACGAAAATGAATTGTCTGTTGAAGACTTCATTAACGAAAGTGTTGGTATAAATGGATAAGCTTAAAGATTACCTCTATAGAATGAATGTTACTTTATTTCTTGATTATATTCTTTACATCATTCTCTTAGGTATCATGATTTGGACGGTATATGTCATTATCAATTTTCCGATTAAAGATAAGCTTTCCCAAATCAGATATCGCTCCAAGTTAAAGAAGACACGAATCACTCATATAGAGAAGCCGTTAGATGAGAGAAACACCCTATTCCGACATATTTATTTTCTTTTAAAAGCAAGTAATGAAAAGAATAATTCTACCCAGGTAAATAACTTCATTTTTATTACCTTGCTAAAGTTGATAGTTGTTACAAGCTTTTCCTTATGGAAATTTAACGACCTGGTAATCGGCTTAATCTTCGGTGTTTTGGTCAGTATTATTCCTTATATGTTACTTCAAATTAAACTTAGAAGTACTCGGAATACGGTAGGTAATCAAATTAGTAATATTACAGAAACATTGGTTCATGCCTATAGTGCAACAGGATATAACATGTATGAGGCATTAAATCATACTCATGTAAATATACAGGAGCCCGAACTGAAAAGAGTATTTTCCCGCTTAATTAATGATTTGCAAACTGCCCGTACTGATGAAGAGCTTCGGACTTCCATCGACCTATTCATATACACATGCGGTAACAGTTGGAGTAAGCGATTGGGAAACATCATCTTTAAAGCATATGTATTTGATGAAAATGTCTCCAATACTTTACTTACGCTGCAGGCGCAGATTTTTAATACAGAAAAAATGATAGAA
The DNA here is from genome assembly GCF_042800035.1 of Sutcliffiella sp. NPDC057660. Lineage (NCBI taxonomy): Bacteria > Bacillati > Bacillota > Bacilli > Caryophanales > Bacillaceae > Sutcliffiella > Sutcliffiella sp. NPDC057660. Next base: position 32,443 of record NZ_JBHVHV010000017.1, on the reverse strand, counting down.
CAGGAAAAGTCAATTTCAATGGATGCGGTATATGATGGATTTCTTCCTATTGCTGTATTTCCCGCTTCCATCTTTTTAGCTTACTATGTTACCGGTCCCCAGGATTGGTTCAAATTGCAGTTTGGGCAGACATGGTCACTCTTTATCTTCATCGTTGCTTTGATTTTTACTATCTTCTCCATCATGGTTTCCTTGCTGCTGAGAAAACCTAAAAATGACCTGTAAAGGAGGCGGTATCCATAGAAGATACAGTCATGTTGTTTAAAGTATTACCTTACTTGATCTATATAGTTGCTGTAGTCTTTGCTTTGGTATCAGGGGTACTTGTATATTCTGGACTCTCTTCTCGTAAAGAGCGCCTTCAATTTCGGTTACGATTCAAGCAGGCTATTCAAGAGCAACAATCTCAAATGAAAGAAAAGGCAGTAGAAAGCAAAGTAGAAACGGTATTTAGAGAAGCCGGTTACCCATTGGGCATAACCGCTATCAGATGGATGGTGCTTAAAAATAGCCTGTTGATTCTTCTAATTTTGAATTATCTAGTCTATCCGATAATGTTTAAAGGTGATTATTCACTAATTAGTATTCTTATGATTTTTTTCGTAATGGCCGCGATATCTCCGACTTTTCCCTTCTCCATAACAAGATTTTTCTTGAATCGGTGGACGGAGTACAAGAAAGCCAAGCGGAACGCAGAATTATTTTCTCTGTACGATATGCTCATAAGTGAAATACAGATGATGAATACAACAAGAATTAACGTCTACAATCTGCTGAAGGGGCTCACCCCATACTTTTCAGAGATAAAAAAGGATCTAAACAAGCTATTGATTAATTGGAATTCTGACCAAGGACCATCTCTAGCTTTAGATCAATTTGCCTCAGAGCTTGATACAAACGAAGCAAAGTCCCTGGTTACCATACTAAAGACATTTGACGAAAATCAACGTGAAACTATATTAACCTCCCTTAAGGGAATGGAAGACACTTTCATTAATTCTCAAATCGAAAACTACCGAAGAAGAAGAAAGTTATTCCTGGATTTAGGAAAATTACCTATAAAAACGACACATTTCTTAATCCTGCTAAATTTTGTTGTTGTTATCGTGTATATGGTTTCCTTTATCATGAGTGAATCTAGGTTTTCGTTGTAAGGAGTGAGAATCATTGAATGAGAGTTTATCAGTTTTTATGAAGATTGCCTTAGTTGCTGTGGTTATTGTGGCTCTATTGTACAACAAGCTAGCTCCCATGATGGGTGAAATAGCCGACGATGTTGCAGAGTATATAGAAACCTCATCTAGCACTACAAATGAAAGGTTGGTAGCTTATGGAAGAATTTAAACCAGTTTCTTTAAGGGGGGTGATACTTTGTCTACTTCATTAGCAACCTTTATGAAAATTGCCCTTACTGTCACAGTGATTGTTGCTTGTCTGTTTATGGTTGGCTACAAAATGATAGACGATGAGACTGATGCATATAAAGGTATTGTAGAAGATCAAAAAAATCATGATATTTTTAACCCATAGGAGAGATGTAATGGGAAACTCCTTAGTCCAATTTATGAAACTTGCAGTTGCAGCATTAATTTTATTTGGACTCATCATTGGTATTACATACACCACTTTAGAAAATCTAAATTCAGAGCATCATGAAAAACTAAAAAAATATCAAACTCAAACCAAATAGGAGGTAATTTCAATGAACGGCAGTATTT
>NZ_JBHVHV010000017.1:0-30626 GCF_042800035.1 Sutcliffiella sp. NPDC057660 | reverse complement strand
TCAACTTTTATGAAGGTCGCATTGACGGTAACGATGATAGTAGGTTTGTTATTTATGGTAGGTTATAAGCTTGTGGATTCAGAGGTTAGTAACTACAAAACCGATTTGATCGAGCAAGGTACAGATCACCACGGTTTAAATACTGGAGCTTCTAGCGACAGAAACTAATAAGTTATAAATGCAAATAAATAATAATAAACGGAGGTAATTTCAATGAACGGCAGTATTTCAACTTTTATGAAGGTCGCATTGACGGTAACGATGATAGTAGGTTTGTTATTTATGGTAGGTTATAAGCTTGTGGATTCAGAGGTTAGTAACTATAAAACTGACTTGATTGAGCAAGGTACTGACCACCACGGTCTAAATACTGGAGCTTCTAGCGACCGCAATTAATGGGTCTGTTCCATGAGTGAGATTTTAGCAAAATGGATGATGATATTTATAGCTATAACTATTATCTTCACACCTTTATTGGCATATACTGACTCGTTGCATAGAGAAGCAGTGGACACTGTTTTACACCAGGCTACGAAAGAAGCTAGTCTTAAAGGTCAGTTCACCACTGATATTATCAATGGTATGAAAGATTCTTTAGAGCAAGATTACAACTTTGATAGAAGTGAAATTGAGATAGTGGCCACGACTAGCTTAACAAGTCGTGGCGGCTACTTAGAATGTACAGTAACCACTCCAAGGGGACCTATCTTCATACTAAATATTTTTAACCAGGGTCCTAGCGAAATAGAACGGAAATCAAAAATCATGTCAGAATATACAGGTTAGTTTAGGAGGAAGCGGTTTTTATGACTTCAGTGCTTAGAGGGTTAGTGTTAGTAGCAATGTGGGCCGGAATAATGGTCATGCAATTTAACTTTGATCTGGATATGTCCGCCACACGAAAGCTCAAAAATGGTTTAGAGCTTGCTGCACATGACGCCGCCCTTGCATTGAATCAGCAGGAATTGAGTCAGGGTAGGATAGTTTTTGACCAAGCAGGCGCTTTTGGTAATATCAATAAATCTCTACAAGACAACCTTCAACTCGATGGATTGTACAAACCACTTCCAAAAACTTTCTTTCACAATCAAGTCAAGGTATTACATGTAGAGTATATTGATGACAGTAGCGGAGTAGATTTTCCAATGAACTACTCTAATAATACCTTTAATGTGTTAGAAACGATACATGGTCCAGCTGTAGTGATAATTGCTGAAACAAAGTCCCCAAGGTTCTTTAGAGGAGATACTATAACGGTTCGTCAAGCTGTAGTTTTCGAATACTTTAGACGATAAATCTCAATTATCTCGCTTAAGAACTAAAATTTGGTAGATTCCCTTAGTGAAGAATAGTATAATAATAGTAACAATATTATCTTATTCTTTTAGTGGCAATCTTCGATTAGCCGGAATCCATCAAACTCTAAACGGTCTTTGGGGCTGTAGAATTACTAAACAAATTAGATCCTTTCTAATTTGCTTGTTTTCTGCATTCCTAAAGGCCGTTTTTGTGTTGTTTGGATTAAGCGACTAAATCATTTAGATCTTCGCTAAAAATGAAGAGTATTGTTCACGATAATAAAACAAAGGGGAGAAAATCAAATGAAGAATTTATTGATTACTGCAGGATTGTTGTTAGGGAGTTTTATGATACTACCGAGTTTTGGAATTGCTTCTAACGAAAAAGTAGGAAGCTGCTCTATGACAATTGTATCGGACGTACATACTGATTTTGCGAACGGTGTAACAGCAGATAAGGAATGCAAGGATTTGGTATATGGTTATTTTTCTGCACATACAAAAAGGTTTAATATTAACGGACTTGTTAATTCAGAGGTTTCCCACAGTGGACAAGTGTTTAAATTAACACCTCCAACTGGGGACTATAGTTACTATAACTTGACTGTCTATACCGTATTAAAAGAAGAACCCAAGCCAGAGCCTAAACCAGAACCAAAGCCAGAGCCAGAGCCAAAGCCAGAACCTAAACCAGAGCCTAAACCAGAGCCTAAACCAGAACCAAAGCCAGAACCAAAGCCAGAGCCAATTGAAGAGTCTAAGACTGATTCAAAACCGGCACCTGTAACAGAGCCTAAGACAGAACCAAAACAATCAACAGAGATAAGCACTAGCTCAAAAACGTCTCAAAAAGAACAAGAGAAAACCACCGATCAAACGAATGATTATTCAGATAATACTGGTGTTACAAAAGAAAACACTCAGCAAGTAGGACAAGAAAAGAAGAATCTTGATGACCAACAACTTTCAAAGGAGGAAGATACAGATCCAGAAATAAAGGTGAATAAGGGAAAAGAAGAAAAAGTATTAGTACACAGTTCAATAAAGAATAACCTTACCACCGAAGATAATGAAACCGAGCAGAAAAGCCTCATTCTGCCAGCCATCCTAATCCTTATTGTTTTATTGGGGTTAGTAACAGGAGGGTATTTTTGGTACAGAAAGAGAGGGTAGGATGAAATATATTAAGCTAAGTCTTATATTCTTTGTCCTTCTTAGCAGTACTTTATTTTTTAATGAAATAAATGTTGAAGCAGCCAGTTCGCCTTACGATGTTAGTAATACAGTTGTAAATAACTGGGCTAATACGGTTGGGGGAAAAACTTTCCCCCAAAATTCAGGTAGAAAGTTAGCGTATGATGTTTATTCCCAAAAGTACACTAACGGAGGATATAACATAGTTAGTAAAAACTTCGGGCAGGGATCTCAACAGTATATCAACTTCCAAGGTTGGGCTGTTTTACACGGTCGTGCTCACCATACAAGCAGCAATCATGAGACATTCGTTGTAGCTCGGAAGGTAACGGGCAATTCGGGAATAGGTACTACAAAAGTCTATGGGACTTTACCTTATGGTAATTTGAGTGCTACTAAAGAACTTGAATATAATAGCCAAGGACCCACGGCTCCCTTGTATAATGAGTGTCCTTCCACTGCTACAAATAAGGACAATCAAATCAACTGTAATTTTAGATACGAGAATGTTGGTTTTGACGCATATTTACCTTTACAGGAGTTATTCCCAACTTCAGATGAAAATGCATCTTGGGAATTATTCATTGTAAAGAATGTAAATGGATATATAGTCTATTCCACATTGAATTTACCTTTTGAGTTTAGTGATAAAGACTACTCTTATGGAAAAATCAACTTATCCAGTGGGATAAATGCCGCTCAATTACAAATGAACGATACTAGTGTAATCTCAAGAACCTCCGCTCGACAGAGTGCAAAGAATTATTACGACACTCATGGTATGTATAGATATTTCACAAAAGATAGCTATTATACTAGGGTTGCTTCTGATGAAACTGGAACTGCTGTTTGGTACGGAGTTAGAGTACCTGCAGAATCAAATGCAACACGCTGGGCAAACTCTGCATACTGGACATTTGGGGGAGCCCAGGCCCGTATTAGCTATATTCCTGAAAAAGATCCACCACAACATCGAGAGCACAGTATCAGTAATCATAGATTCCAAAATGGAAATGACTACTGGGTGCAGCCAAATGATAGAGTAAATATTCGATTAAGGGGCTATGATGGACGTTCTTTAATAAAAAATACCTATTTAAGTTTATATGGGAATGGCTACGACCACCGTGTTTCTCATGATTTTAATGGTGGAAACTCCAACTATAACTATTACTGGTATAGTGGTAACCTGGATGCATTTTCTGGTCAAAGAACTTATGTATCGAGTGATCATAGTTTAAGGGAAGCAACATTTAATGTAGCTCCAAAAACACATGGTCATAATTATAGGGTATGGTCATACTATCTTGATAACGCAAATAATTATAGTACTTCCTGGTTCGATACACAGATGAATTTAAGAGTTGATGGTAATGTTCCTAGTCACACTTCCAATGAAATCATAGGAGCAAAGTACATTAATGGTAATGATTATTGGGTAAGGCCTAATGATAACGTTAATGTTCGGTTGAGACAGCATGATCCAGACTCTGGTAATAGACTTCAATATTTAAAGTTATTGGGAAATGGGCAAGATGTTCGAAGTTTACATACTTTTTATAACTCTGGAAACTACAACGAACAATTCTTTACTAGTCCACATGCTTCCATAAACACTGCTTCCCGTGAGGAAAACACAGCTTATGGACGTGTTTTATGGGGTGTAACTCCAAAAACTCATGGTCACACTTATGACATTCAGTATTATTTTGAAGATAATGTGAGAAACGCATTTGTTGATTATGTTTCTACTGGAAAGAGGTTAAGGGTTGATGGTGTAAATCCTACCGCTTCTTTTACCAATACCACAGGTACCACAGTAAGAATTGATACAGGTGATATTGATTCTGGAGTTAAGCGCCTACGATATCAAGTCTCCGATAACAATGGAGCGACCTATTCATCATTCACAGGGTGGTACAATGTAACCTCAAGAGATGTAGTACTTCCCCATCAAGGTCAACATAAAATTCGAGTTGAGGTAGAAGATAATGTTGGAAATATAGGAACCTACACTTCTAATATGTATCAATTTAATCAACCGCCTGTAGCTGATTTCACATCTAGTCCATCAACGGTTTACAATAATACAACCGTTTCATTCACTAACAATTCTAGTGATCCTGATGGAGATTCACTGACCTATCAGTGGGCATACCAAGAACCGAATTCTTCTACATGGGTAAACTTTTCAACTAGTACAAATCCAACTAGAGTATTAAACAAAAAGGGGACTTGGAATATCAAATTGACCGCTTCTGATGGAGTAGCGACACATTATGTTACAAAGCCTATCAATGTTCAAAACAGAGCACCGGTGGCAGATTTCACATCTAGTCCAACAACGGTTTACAATAACACCACGGTTACATTGACGAATAATTCCAGTGATGTAGATGGTGATTCACTGACCTATCAGTGGGCATACCAAGAACCGAATTCTTCTACATGGATAAACTTTTCAACTAGCACCAGTCCAACTAGAGTGCTGAACAAAAAGGGATCCTGGAATGTTAAATTGACCGCTTCTGATGGAACTACATCGCATTCGGTTACAAAATCTATCAATGTCCAAAACAGAGCACCGGTGGCAGATTTCACATCCAGTCCATCAACGGTTTACAATAATACCACGGTTACTTTCACGAATAATTCTAGTGATGTAGATGGAGATTCACTGACCTATCAGTGGGCATATCAAGAACCGAATTCTAGCTCTTGGGTAAACTTTTCCACGAGTACTAATCCAACTAGAATATTAAACAAGCAAGGGTCCTGGAATATACGATTAATTGCCTCAGACGGAACACTTACTCATTCTGTAACTAAGGCTGTAGCCGTTCAAAACAGAGCACCTAGTGCAGGATTTACTACAGATAAAGCAAGTTATTTAACAACTGATACAATTAAGGTGAGCTCAACAGCAACTGATCCAGATAATGATGCTCTAAGCTTTCATTATGAAGTAACGCAGCCTAATAATCAGAAGTTAACATTCAATATTGCTAATCCTGTAATAAATAATTTAATGAGAGGTTCATACTCTATTAAACAAACTGTAACAGATCCATTCGGGGCCAACCATACAATTACTAAAACGATAACGGTGAATGAAATAAATTTAACGGCTGTATCAATTGATATTGTTGATACGGATAATAAATCGGTTTCTCATTTAGTAGTTGGAAGGCAGTATCGAGCAAAAGTTCAATATCGTAATACAGGTAATTTAGATGTTTCCAGTCATAAAATTGGAATATATGAAGATGGAGAGCTCTTAACAGATCTAACAATTGATTCTATTAAGGCAAATGTCACATCAACAGTATATCTCCCGTTTGTTTCCAATAAAGCTGGTACCAATACATTTAAAGCTACAGTAGATTATCCAAATGCCATTTTGGAATCTATAGAAACAGATAATGACACACAGGTTATAAGATTAGTTAATAGAATCCCTATACCTGGAATAGAAACCGATAAAGACGAGTATTGGATTGAAGATGAGGTTTGTATAAAAAGTACAGCTTACGACCTAGATGACGACAGTATTACCATTTCCTATAAAATCATTTTACCAAGCGGGAAAATAATAGAAGGTTATGGACCGGATTTCTGCTTTAAGGTGGAAGAGAAAGGTAGTATTGTCATTGAACAAACTGTAACTGATGAGCATGGAGAGTCCGATAATAATACGATAATCATTACAGTAAACGACTTATTCATCAAAGGAAAAGTAGAACATACAGATGAATGGTTGAAAATTCACCAAAGTTTAGGGAATCCTATTGATCACTATTACTCAGGTGAAAAGCTGTTATTATCAGGTATGACTCCCCCAGCCCCTAGTAAATACGTTAAAGTTACAATAATTGGAGAAGATGTACAATCCAGAAACATTGAGGAAGAAGTCCCGTTAAACTCTTTAACTCAAGATTTGCACCTCAATGAATTCTTTAAAGAAAAGTACTCAAATCCTGAAGAAAGAATAAAAGATGGTACATTAATGCTTGCGTTTGAAGTAGAGTTTCAAAATGGTGCTGTGAGAAATGATATTGTCTATATTCAAATCATTGGCAGCTCATACCAAGCATTTAAGATTCATCAAACTTATTAAAATGGATAATTTTTAACTTTGTAAATTTTCATATTACCTCGGAATATGTTCATAATCTTTCGGATTGAGTTTCATAATTTTCCGGAAAGGCAAGTAATATGGAAACACTTTAGAGAAACGAATTAGTCGTTTCTCTATTTTTATTATTTATTTTCAAGTAAACCACGATGTTGCAAATGGATTAACTCTAAAAAGTAGATATTAATCTAATCTTCAACAATCGGGCCATATTCTGGAATAAAGCGATTGCTCAAATCAAGATTTTTTGAAATAATTGTAATTCAGTTAAAGAGCAGTAATAAATGCCGGTGTGAACAATTTTGATGAATTATTTATCTAGAACGAAGATAAGGAGGTAAAACGTTGTTCGATATAAAAAACTACGCTACATTTGAAAAAATCAAACCGATAAACAAAGGCTGGTCAAGTGACAAAAAATACTATATTGAAACCGTGACGAACGAAAAAATGCTGCTTCGAATAGCCGATATTTCAGAGTATGACAAGAAGAAAAGCGAATTTGAAATGATGAAACGGTTAGCCGAATGCGGTGTACCTATGTCGCAGCCTGTTGATTTTGGTATTTGCGACAACGGCAAGAGTGTGTATTCGCTTTTCATATGGTGTGACGGCGAAGATGCAGAGATTGTATTACCTAAAATGACCGAAACTGAGCAATATGTACTCGGTGTGAAATCGGGGCGAATGCTAAGGGAGATCCACAATATTCCTGCACCAAATAATCAAGAAGAATGGGAAACACGTTTTAACCGCAAAACAGACGGAAAAATTAAAAAATACAAAGACTGTGGCATAAAAATAGATGGTGAAGATAAAATCATCGCCTATATTGAGGCGAACAGACACCTCGTTGAAGGGAGGCCGCAATGCTTTCAGCATGGCGATTATCATGTGGGGAATATGATTATTTCGCCTGAAGGAGAACTGAGCATAATCGATTTTAACCGTAATGACTACGGGGACCCGTGGGAAGAATTTAACCGGATTGTGTGGAGTGCTGCTGTCAGTCCGCACTTTGCCACAGGGCAGATTAACGGCTATTTCAACGGAAGACCGCCTGAGCAGTTCTTCAAGCTTTTGGCTTTTTATATAAGCAGCAATACGCTGTCATCAATATATTGGGCAATCCCTTTCGGTGCAGATGAAGTTACCGTTATGAAAAATCAGGCAAAAGATGTTCTAACTTGGTTTGACGGCATGAATAATCCTATACCTACTTGGTATTTGGCAAATTTTTACATTCAGTACATAAATAATATTGCTTACAAATTAAAATCTCCTTTTGATATCTCTTTCATTGAGCAATATGGTGAGATTTTCAAGATTTATGACGATCAAGATTCGGGAAATATCTGCTTTGGCGTACAGAGCGGTGATAAGAGATATTTTATAAAATTTGCCGGCGCACCGACAGAGCAATATTCAGGCAAACCAGCAGATGCAATAGCAAGGCTGAAATCCACTGTTCCGATTTATAAGGATTTAGCGCACCCCAATTTGATAAGATTTATCAAAGGGGAGGAAGTAGATGGAGGTTTTGCCGCCATTTTTGAATGGACAGACGGCGAGTGTATGGGCAGAATGTATCCACAATCCAGAGAAAAGTTCTTGCAGATGCCGGATAGCACAAAGCTTGAAGTATTTAACGATATACTCGCCTTTCACATTCATATTATAAAGCAAGGGTATGTTGCCATTGACTTTTATGACGGTAGTATTATGTATGACTTTAGCACAAAAAAGACCCTAATTTGTGATATTGATCTCTATTCTAAAATGCCTTATACAAATACTATAGGCAGAATGTGGGGTTCAGCACGCTTTATGTCGCCGGAGGAATTTACACCCGGTGCAGCTATAGATGAAATAACTAATGTGTATTTAATGGGAGCTACCGCTTTTGCTCTGTTTGGTGGGGAAAAAGACAGGTCTATCGAAAAATGGCGATTGAGCGACGAATTATACAAAGTGGCGTTAAAAGCGGTCAACGATAATAGAGGCAAGCGTCAGCAGTCGCTTTCGAAGTTTGAATACGAGTGGAACAGAGCGTGTCAAATATTTTAGTCAGTAGGAGAATTACTTAGTTATTCAGTTGCTTATCCAGTATAGGGTAAGCTTTTTTTTGTGAAAATTTTTCTTGTGGAAGTTACACGAGTTTGAAATAATTGGTATTAAGCAATAGGGCAGGATAATGGAAGAAGAAATTAAGGTGCTAAATACATAAAAAGAAGCATTCCTGTAATGAAGGTATTTGAGGATTGATATAGAAAGAGCCCTCTTGGTATAGTACGAGGTGTCCAAAGCTTCGAAGCAAAAATGGACCCTTAATTTAGCACCAAGGAGGACTCAACATGCATTATACACAAAATCAAAAAATCTCTCAAATCACACCATCCACTCTTATCATTGGTATTGATATTGCCAAAGACAAGCACGTGGCACGCGCACAAGACGATCGAGGAATTGAATTTGGAAAGCGATTGGTCTTTGACAACCGAATTCATGGTTTTCAACTTTTATTGGATTGGATGGAACGCCACCAAAAGAACAACGGTAAAAAACATGTCATATTTGGCGTAGAACCTACAGGTCATTATTGGCTTAACCTGGCGTATTTTCTTCGTTCCAAAGGTTTTGACTTTGTTTTAGTCAATCCAATGCATGTGAAGAAATCGAAAGAGCTGGACGATAATTCACCGACCAAAAATGATACGAAAGAATGCCCGTGTAATCGCACAGTTAATAAAGGATGGCCGATACTCCGTACCGAACCTCTTGGAAGGCATCTATGCCGAACTAAGAGAAGGCGTCAAACTAAGAGATCAGCTGACCAAGCAACTGATGATAATTGAAGGGCGTATACAAAACAGTATCCAACGTTACTTCCCGGAGTTCTTCGATGTGTTTGGAGACTGGGAAGGAAAAGCTGCCCTGTGTACACTGAGGCTCTTTCCATTCCCTTCTCAAATTCAAGAGATGAACCCAGAAGAGGTATTGGCACAGTGGAAACCATTTGTACAACGCGGTGTAGGGATTAAACGGGCCACTAGGCTTGTGGAAACCGCCAAGAAGAGCGTTGGGATACAGATAGGTCTTCAATTTGCCAAAAGGGAGTTAGAGTGCCTGTTAGACCAATATGACCTTTACCAAAAGCAATTAAGTGAATTGGATGACGAGCTCGAAGTACTGGTAGATACGTTGCCAGGAGCCAAAGAAATGAGGAACATTCCTGGCATGGGTTCAACTACGGTCGCTTTATTCTATGCGGAAGTGGGAGACATCACAAAGTACAGTCATCCCCAACAGCTAGTAAACCTTGCAGGGCTCTCTTTACGAGAACACAGCTCGGGCAAATACAAGGGGAAAACGAGAATAACCAAAAGAGGACGAAGTCGTTTAAGAAGAGCACTCTATCTGGCTATTCGCCCAATGGTTGCCCATAACCCTACGTTTAAAGCCTTGCATCAGTATTACACAAAGCGAGCAGACCGCCCGCTAAAGAAGCAACAGTCGCTCATCGCCTTGTGTTGTAAGTTATTGCGAGTGTTGTTTGTCATCGGCAATAAACAATGTGAATTTGATGGTGCCACACTATTACGGGGAATACCTCAAATCAATGAATTACAGGCTGCATAAGCCTAAAAACTTACTTCAGAATAATCTTGTATATCTCAGTTACAAACACCGATAGTGCAGAGTTGGAGCTTATTTACACCATCCGGGCAACAAGACCCAGCAAAGGAGCATATCCAACCTCCACCTCATGGATACGCAGGACGAAGGAATGTGTGGATTACCATCCGGAGAGAAATGGGAGGGTTAGCGACCGTGACTTGCGTGGAGAACCTTAGCACGGTTATATGTTTTTTTACCAAACTAACCCAGTTTGGTCGTTAGGATGGCCCCCACCCTGTAAAAATCAGATAGATATTCAATTTCTATCCACCCATGTTGGTGAGTCTACTGATTGGTGTTTTTGAAAAACTGAGAATACGTGAGTATTCAGGAGATATTTTAACTTTATAGAGGGAGGTATCTATATGGAGTTCCTGACAGAAAAGTTATTATTTATAGCTTTATTTATTTTTATTATACATTCTGTAGAAACACTCGCATATGCTGTGAGGTTATCAGGTGCAAGGGTTAGAATGATAGCGTCAGCTTTATCTCTTTTTAACATAATGGTCATAGTCTCCAGGTTAGCAAATATGATGCAACAACCTTTCACTGGTAGTTTAATTGATACTGCTCCTAAGGAAAATGCTCTAGAGTTTGTAGAAATACAATTTCGAATTCTTATTGGAGCTTCAACCGTTGGAACGGTATTTGGAATTATTCTACTGCCAAGTTTCATAGCCTTATTCTCAAGGGCGATTATTCATTTATCAGAGGAAAGGGGTTCTGTCCCCTCTTTAATGAAAAGAATATTATCCATACAGTACATAAAGCGTGGCATTACCCATTTTAGTCTACCGAAGTTTTCTTACTTGCAGGGTACCAAGGTGAAGGATATGCCAATCAAATTATTTTTTGTAAATAGGGGTACCGCCAACATTTTGACATAAAACCCACGTTAAGACAATAAATGGAAAACAAAAGCTGATTTCTCTAACGCTAAGAGAAGATCAGCTTATCTTTATGTCTTTAATGGACGTAGTTCATTTGAGTTAGGTGCCTTTTTTAAGTCAAATGTATATTCACCTAATAAGTTTATGTGTTCCCAACCTAATGGGGAAATGTGAGGTAATAATTCCTCTTTTAATAATCCTTTAGCTTTTAATATCTTCGTAGCTTCTGTAAGGTAAACTGTATTCCAAACTGTTATAGCATTTATAAGAATATTTAAGGCACTAGCCCGTTGAAGTTGATCTTGCAATCCTCTTTCCCTTAACTCTCCACGTTTCCCAAAGAATAAGGCTCTTGCTAATCCATTCATTGCTTCTCCCTTATTTAATCCTCTTTGGACACGCCGACGTAATGTTTCATTAGAAATATAGTCTAATATAAAAATTGTTTTTTCAATTCTGCCCATTTCACGTAAAGCTGATGCCATTTTATTTTGGCGAGAATAGGATCCTAACTTACCTAAAATTAGAGAAGCTGATACTTTTCCTTCTCGTATAGAATGTGCTAATCGTAAGACATCATCATAATTATCTTGAATGACTTTAATGTTGATTCTCCCTCGTAAAATGCTTTCAATCTTTGAATAGTCATTAGATTTATCCATAATATAAAGTTTAGAGTCTGATAGATCCCGTATTCTAGGAGCAAAACGAAAACCTAATATATGGCTTAATCCAAAGACTTGATCTGTATAACCGGCTGTATCTGTATAATGTTCTTCAATAGATAATTCTGATTCATGATGAAGCAACCCATCTATAACATGGACGGCATCCCGAGCGTTAGTGTTAATAACCTTTGTATAAAAGGAAGAAAATTGATCGCTTGTGAATCTATAGATAGTAGTTCCTTTCCCAGTTCCGTAATGTGGGTTAGCATCAGCATGAAGAGAAGAAACACCAACTTGTACACGCATGCCATCAGAAGAAGAAGTGCTGCCATCTCCCCAATGTTTAGATAAAGAAAGGTGATGTTGAAAATTAACCAAAGTAGCCTGAGCTTTACTTAGAGAATCCTCATGTAATCGCCACTGGGCTGCATTAGCTAGCTGATGATAGGAAATTCCTGGTGTTGCCTCAGCCATTTTGGTAGGCCCAATATTGGTTCCCATTGCCATAATTGCGGCCATTACAATAGATTTTTCTTCTCCCTTAGGAGGACGATTATTAGATGCATGGGTAAGGTGTTCATCAAATCCTGTCCAATTGGAAACTTCAATCAATAAGTCCGTAAGTTTTACCCTAGGTATCATGTTATACAAAGTTTGACTAAGAGATTTTGCGTCTTCTGGTGTGTCTTTCTCTAAACGATATAACCGAATCCTTGACTTTTCAATACTTATTCCTTCGAGAGAATCTAAGTTTTTCAAAATATAATCTAATCTCTAATTTAAAGATTCATTTCTCTCTATTAAATATTCATTGGCAGACATACCAACGGCTAATCTATTGCCTGTATTTTTTGTTTTATCCCAAACATCTTTGGAGACCAAGTATTCCTCAAAATCCTTATGTAAACGACTTCCGACAACCCATATATCTCCTGAACGAATATGGTTTTTTAATTCGGTTAATGCTGCTAATTCATAATACTTACGATTAATATTTCCATCCTCATAATATACATGCTTTTGCCACCTCTTTGGCACAAAATCCAATGGTGCGCCTTCAGGAACTTGACGTTTTTTATTTTCGTTCATTTCACGCAAGACATTTAGAGCACGCAATACGGGTTCAGTAGCTTGAGTTGTATGGAATTCTAATTTACTGGAGAAGTACTGGTGTATACTTTCTAAGGTATGTGAACCGGTTGATTAATAAATCTAAGTAATCGTAGTCCATAGGACGAGCTAAACGTTTTGCTTCTTCTATAGAATCAACGATCTTTTCCCAAGGCATTATTTTCTCTAACAATTCAAATGGATTTAACTCTTCATTTCGTGCTTTTACTAAAGCTTCTCCAATGTCTGCAAAGTGCAATATTTTTTCATTGATAGATTTCCCATTCTGCTTTTGCAGTTCCTCTTGGGCTTTTCTACCCTTTGACTGTAAGATCATGATTTGGCGGTCGTGAATTTCTATAGCTTGATCGATTAGATCCTGACTAAGAGTTAAAAGATGAGCTACAAGAATAGCATACCTTTTATTCTCTTTAAATCTTCGAAAAGAATGAGGTTCATATCGGATACCTAACCTAGCAAGCTGAAGCAACCTATTGGAATGAATGTGCTTGATCCCTGTTGAAAGATTTAATAAACGTATATGTTCTAATCTTTCAATTACTTTTAAAAAAGCATCTGGTGAGGATTGACCCGGTATTTCCCTAAGCCACCCAAGCTTTGTTTTTGATTTATCTGCAGGGGTAATAATTAATTTTTCCAATTGTTGTTTTTGCCATTGGGATAACGGTTTATAGAGTGAATTATATACTTTTTCCTCTGCCCTTCGCCGTGTTTCCCATACTAACCTTTCAATCGTTGTAATAGAAGGTAAGATGATTTTTCGCTTTCTCATTTCATCTAAAGTCATCCTTATTAGGAATAAGGAATTTCCATTTTCCATTGCATGGGGGAGTAATGCCTGTGAAATAATCCGATATGACTTTGCGGACAAATTAGAAAAACCATAATGGTTTCGTATTTCTTCCATATGTTCATGTTTCGTTTGCTCTCGTTCAGAGTATAACTTAAATTCACTTGCATCTACTTGTAACTGTTTAGCAACATAGGTTAGCACCTTATCAGGAATGTTCTTTATATCCGATAGAGACCAACCAGGATAACGAAAAAGACAAATTTGAATAGCGTATCCCAATCGATTATGGTCTCTTCTTCTACGTTTAATTATCTCAATATCATCTTGTGTAAGGGTGTAGTAATATGCTAATTCCCATTTATTTAAAGTAGAAGGGATTGTAAAAAAATCCTTTCTTTGATCAGGTGTAAGTAGTTCTCTTGCTCTTAGATACATAGGAAAATCCTCCTAATCCAATCCAAAGGTTTAAGTTTTTTCCAAAGCTCGATACAAAACTGATTTACTGACACCCGTCATATCCGTAATTTCTTTGATGCTATATTGTTTAGATGAATGTAGTTTTAAAGCACGTTCCACCAACTTAGTATCTTTGGAAGGTCTTCCTCCGTTCCGACCTCTCATTCTTGCAGATTGTAATCCTGATTTTGTACGTTCACTGATAATATCTCGTTCTAATTCAGCGATACTTGCCATTGTTCGGAAGAAAAAACGCCCCATAGCTGTTGAAGTATCAATACTATCTTGTATAGAAATAAAACTGACCTTTTTTTCTTCAAAGGTTTCGGCCAACTCGATAAGGTGCTTTGTGGATCTTGAAATACGGTCCAATTTATAAACCACCACAGAATCGCCTTCACTAATAGCCTTCAGGAGTTGCTCTAATTCTGGGCGTTCTTTTTTCGTTCCGGTCATTTTCTCTTTGTAAATAACAGCTGCGCCTGCTTTATCTAAAGCGTCAATTTGAAGATCTAAATTTTGATCTTGTGTAGAAACACGAGCATATCCAAAAATTTTCCCCATTAAATCCCTCCTATGAAATAATCATTCCCTAATTCGGTTTATAAGTCAATTTTAGGGAGGATGATAAAGGGAATAGTTTAGGGAGTTTTAAACCACAAAAATCAAATTAATTATAGAAGGATTGAGTTTCTCCCTAAAACGTTCGTTAAGGGGAATTATTGTTATAAATAATCATTTTTTGCTTTTCATTCAAATTATCGCTTGAATATTAACCGAGGAAAGGTATATACTATATTCAAGTCAACACTAGAATATTAATGGGGTGATAATGTGAATAAGAAAGATACTTGTGAAATTTTTTGTTATGACGAGGAAAAGGTCAATCGAATACAAGGTAATATAAAAAAAATTGATATTGTTAGTATTGCCAAGATATTAAAGGCCATTGCGGATGAAAATAGGGCAAAGATTACCTATGCTTTGTGTCAAGACGAAGAGTTATGTGTATGTGATATAGCAAATATTATTGGTATTACGGTGGCAAATGCTTCTCATCATTTACGGACCCTTCATAAGCAGGGGGTTGTAAAATATAGGAAAGAAGGAAAACTAGCGTTTTATTCGTTAGACGATGAGCATATTAGACAGATAATGATGATTGCACTAGAACATAAGAAAGAGGTGAAGGTCAATGTCTGATCCAAAGGCAATAACATCTGAGCAAGAAATTAAGGCATATCGTGTACAAGGATTTACTTGCGCAAACTGCGCGGGTAAATTCGAAAAAAATGTAAAACAGCTACCTGGAGTTGAGGATGCGAAAGTAAATTTTGGCGCATCTAAAATTGCTGTGTATGGTAATGCAACGATTGAAGAACTAGAGAAAGCAGGTGCATTTGAGAATCTTAAAGTGACCCCTGAAAAATCTACTCGCCAAGCTTCACAAAAGGTAAAAGAAGATACGACAGAAGATAAAGTGCCGTTTTATAAAAAGCATAGTACTCTACTTTATGCTTCCTTATTGATTGCCTTTGGTTACCTTTCCTCGTATGTGAATGGAGAAGAGAACATTGTTACTACCTTATTGTTTTTAGCATCCATGTTTATCGGAGGATTATCACTTTTTAAAGTTGGTTTGCAAAACTTACTACGTTTTGAATTTGATATGAAAACCCTTATGACAGTGGCTGTTATAGGTGGTGCTATTATTGGAGAATGGGCAGAAGTTGCCATTGTTGTTATTCTCTTTGCAATCAGTGAAGCACTTGAGCGATTCTCTATGGATAGAGCAAGACAATCGATTCGTTCATTAATGGATATCGCTCCTAAAGAGGCACTTGTTAGACGTAATGGACAAGAAATAATGATTCATGTTGATGATATTGCTGTTGGGGATATCATGATTGTAAAACCTGGTCAAAAGATTGCGATGGATGGTGTAGTTGTAAGTGGATACTCTGCCGTTAACCAAGCAGCTATTACAGGTGAATCAGTCCCTATTGAGAAAACGGTGGATGATGAAGTATTTGCAGGTACCTTAAATGAAGAAGGATTACTTGAAGTAAAAATAACGAAACTTGTAGAAGATACAACGATATCTAAAATTATTCATCTTGTAGAGGAAGCACAAGGGGAGCGCGCTCCTTCGCAAGCATTTGTAGATAAATTCGCGAAGTATTACACACCGATTATTATGATCATTGCAGCATTAGTTGCCATAGTCCCACCATTATTCTTTGATCTAAGTTGGGAAACATGGATTTATCAAGGATTAGCTGTTCTTGTTGTTGGTTGTCCTTGTGCGTTGGTCATATCGACTCCTATTTCTATTGTATCAGCAATTGGAAATGCTGCGAAAAAAGGTGTCCTTGTAAAAGGAGGAGTGTATTTAGAAGAAATTGGTGCCTTAAAGGCTATTGCATTTGATAAAACAGGTACCTTAACAAAAGGGGTCCCAGCTGTAACTGATTATAATGTGTTGAACAAACAGATAAATGAAAAAGAATTACTATCTATCATTACTGCATTGGAGTATCGTTCTCAGCATCCTCTTGCTTCAGCCATCATGAAAAAAGCAGAAGAAGAAAACATTACTTATTCTGATGTACAGGTAGAGGATTTCTCTTCTATCACAGGAAAGGGTATAAAGGGTATTGTAAACGGGACGACTTATTATATAGGCAGCCCGAAACTCTTTAAGGAATTATTGACTGCTGATTTCGATAAAGACTTAGAGCAAAATGTTACTACTCTTCAAAATCAAGGTAAGACAGCCATGATTATTGGAACAGAAAAAGAAATTCTTGGAGTTATTGCAGTTGCTGATGAAGTTCGTGAATCAAGTAAGGAAATTATTCAAAAATTACATCAACTTGGAATCAAAAAAACAATTATGCTTACAGGTGATAACAAAGGTACTGCTAATGCTATCGGAGGGCAGGTTGGAGTATCTGATATAGAGGCAGAATTAATGCCACAGGACAAATTAGACTTTATTAAACAGTTGAGATCGGAGTATGGCAACGTAGCTATGGTAGGAGATGGGGTCAATGATGCACCTGCATTGGCGGCCTCAACAGTTGGTATTGCAATGGGTGGAGCTGGTACAGACACAGCCTTAGAAACTGCAGACGTCGCTCTAATGGGAGACGATTTAAGAAAACTTCCATTCACTGTAAAACTGAGCCGAAAAACTCTTAATATAATCAAAGCTAACATTACTTTTGCAATTGTTATTAAGTTTATTGCCTTACTATTGGTTATCCCTGGTTGGTTAACGCTCTGGATTGCCATCCTTTCTGATATGGGCGCAACCCTTTTGGTAGCGCTAAATGGTTTGCGGCTCATGAGAGTGAAAGAATAAAGGGAAAAAGGTTAAAAAGGGCTTTCCAGAAAGATTGGAAAGCCCTTTTCTAAAAAATAAATTTCATTAATAGTGTATCTTCTAAACCTCTAGCCTAATTAAAAATAGAAAGATTGGGTATAAGTAAAACATCTTTTTTTATATTACATATTGGTATAAATATGGAGAAAAAACACTTATATCCTTAATAAAATAATTCTTTTCATTTTTTATAAGATCGAAGGAGGAAACTGAAATGACTGTTGAAGGAAAAAAGGATGTAGATTTGTTAGTTATAGGTGCAGGATCAGGAGGTTATGTCGCTGCCATACGTGCTGCTCAGTTAGGAAAAAAAGTGGTTTTGGTGGATAAAGCAGAATTAGGAGGGGTTTGCCTTAACCGTGGCTGTATACCTTCAAAGGCTCTTATTAGTGCTTCTGAAAGAGTGAAAGACATAAAATATGCCAACTCAATGGGAATAAAGGTTTCTGGTGAAGTAGAAGTAGAAATGCCAGAAGTAGTGAAGTGGAAGGACGGTATAGTGAATAAACTAACGAATGGAGTTCGGACTTTACTGAAAGGCAATGGAGTAGAAGTCCTTAGTGGGGAAGCTTATCTCACTGAACCCTATGTTGCCAAAATCAAAATTGGTAACGAAGAACAATTCTTTTCATACAAAGACTTAATCCTTGCGATCGGTTCATTACCGACTGAGTTAAAAAGTATGCCATTTGATAGAAAAAGAATTATCTCTTCAACTGAAGCATTGATGCTTCAAGAAGTGCCAAAGCATTTAGTTGTAGTAGGTGGTGGTTATATCGGTTTGGAGTTGGGAACTGCTTATGCTAAATTCGGGGCTAAAGTAACAATTCTTGAGGGATCAGATACAATTCTTCCAGGTACGGACCCTATGCTTACAAATGTAGTAAAACGTCATTTAAAGGAACTTGGAATAACAGTTATTACGAATGCTTTAGTCCAAGGCGGAGAAAATACGGGCGATGAAATAAACGTTCAAGTTCAGGTTAATGGAAAGGAAGAGATAGTTAAAGGGGATTATTGCTTAGTTTCCATTGGAAGAAAACCAAACACAGGAAAAATTGGATTGGAAAATATCGGGGTTGAATTAGACCAACGCGGTTTTATTAAGATAAATGATAAATGTCAAACAAATGTTGAACATGTATATGCAATTGGTGACTGTGCTGGTGGTTACCTCCTTGCTCATAAAGCTAGTTATGAAGGTAAGATAGCTGCAGAGGTAATAAGTGGGCTAAAAAGTGTGATTGATTTTCAGGCAATGCCTTTTGTTATTTTCAGCGATCCGGAAGTAGCTTATACCGGTTTAACGGAGAAGGAAGCAAAGGAAGAAGGATATGAAACAGTTTCTAGTCGTTTTCCATTCCAAGCTAACGGCAGAGCTTTATCTGTTTCAGATGCTGATGGTTTTGTCCAAGTTGTGGCGGATAAGGAGACAAATCGGTTGTTAGGTGTTCAAATGGTAGGGCCAGAAGTATCATCTCTTATTGCTGAAGCAGTTTTTGCAATTGAGTCAGGGGCAACTGCAGAAGATCTCAGCCTTACAATTCATGCACACCCAACTTTACCTGAACCACTTATGGAAGCAGCCGAAGGAGTTATGGGACATGCTATTCATATGTTAAATAAAAAATAACTTAAGGGAAATATATAAGCCTAAATTCTAATTCAGTACAATTTGAAATTAGCGACAAATAACTCCCAGCTATAAGTCTTATCAATTAAATTATCGTAATAAAAAATCAGTTAGTGGGTTGATGTAATTGACTTTAATTTTGAACGTTATTTCTGCAATAGGGGCATTTATAGTTACCAATATTGATGATATTTTTGTTTTGATGCTGCTATTCTCACAGGCAAAAGCACAGGTGAAAACGAGTGAAGGTTTAAAAGGTAAGCAGACAGAGAGTAAGCATATATCCCCTAAGGATATAGTTATTGGACAATATCTAGGTTTTGCCTTGTTAGTAGTAGTTAGTCTCTTAGGAACTTTTGGAGTTATGTTAATTCCAGAGAAATGGGTAGGATTACTTGGACTAATTCCAATCTATTTAGGGATTATGTTGTTTATAAAGGGAGAAGATGAGGACGAAAATGCAATTCTTTCAAGTTTAAATTCTGGAAAGTATAATAGTGTCTTTTTAAGTGTAGCATTTATAACATTTGCTAATGGTGGAGATAACATTGGAATATATGTTCCTTTCTTCTCTACTTTAACCATGAACCAATTAGCAGTAACGGTTATTACTTTCTTTATTATGGTGGCAATTTGGTGTTTTATTGGATATCGTTTGGCAGCTTTTAAACATGTCTCTGAAACCTTAGAGAATTACGGTAGGTGGATTATACCCATTGTCTTTATTGGTTTAGGAATCTATATTATGGTGGAGAACGAAACTTTCAGTGCCCTTTTGAGTTTAATAAAGGGGTCCCGGTAGTAAAACGCGGAAAACATACGCTAAGCAAAATTCGACAAGAAAAAAGCCGGATTTCCTACTCTAAGGAATTCGGCCATATTTTTTACAGGGTTAAAGGTCTCAATGCTGTTATGTTTGTTGTTTTGGTAATATCAAAGGAGTATTCTCCAAGAAAATTGATGTGTTCCCAGCCTAATGGTGATATATGCGGCATTAACTCCTCTCTAAATAATCCTTTTTCTTTTAATACTGTTGTTGCTTCAGTTAAATATACTGTGTTCCAAACATTAATTGCATTTATTAAGATATTAAGAGCACTTGCGCGTTGGAGTTGCTCTTGAAGTCCACGCTCTCTTAATTCGCCTCGTTTACCAAAGAATATAGATCGTGCAAGGCCATTCATTGCCTCGCCTTTATTTAGTCCTTTTTGAACTCTACGACGCAAAGCTTCACTCGATATATAATCTAATATATATACGGTTTTTTCTATTCTGCCCATTTCACGAAGGGCAGTTGCTAATTTATTTTGCCGGGAATAGGACCCCAATTTACTCATAATCAGTGAACCAGATACTTTTCCTTCTCTAATTGAATGCGCTAGTCGGAGTACATCATCATAATTATCGTGAATTAACTTTGTATTAATTCGTCCTCGCAAAATGCTTTCGATTTTGGGAAAGTCTCGAGGACTTTCCATGGTATAAAGCTTCGTATCAGAGAGATCCCTTAGCCTTGGGGCAAAACGAAAACCGAGAATATGACTTAATCCGAATACCTGGTCTGTATAACCAGCAGTATCAGTATAGTGCTCTTCAATGACCAAATCAGATTCATGATGCAGTAACCCATCGATTACGTGAATGGCATCTCTGGCATTTGTATTGATGACCTTGGTATAAAAACTTGAAAATTTATCGCTTGTAAACCGATAAAGTGTCGCACCTTTTCCAGTGCCATAATGAGGATTAGCCTCAGCGTGTAAAGAGGATACTCCAACTTGTACTCGCATTCCGTCAGACGATGAGGTTCTTCCGTCTCCCCAATATGATGCTAATGCAAGTTTGTGTTGGAAGTTTACTAGAGTCGCTTGAGCTTTTACCATAGCATCATCATATAATCTCCATTGTGCTGTATTCGCCATTTGATAATAAGAGATTCGTGGTGTAGCTTCAGCCATTTTTGTCAAACCAATATTCGTTCCCATTGCCATAAGCGTGGCCATGAGAATCGACTTTTCATTATCATTCGGAACACGATTAGTAGATGCATGAACAAAAGCCTCATCAAACCCAGTCCAACCGGCAACTTCTATAAGCAAATCGGACAGCTTGACACGAGGTAACATATTATAAAGCGATAAACTATAGGACCTTGCTTCTTCAGGAGTATCTTTTTCTAGGCGATCTACATGGATTTTGGACTTTTTTATATTTATCCCCTCAAGAGAGTCCAAATTGTCTGACATCCAATTGAAACGTTCTGACAGCGCTTGAAGCCTCTCTTCTAAATAACCCTCAGCAGATAAGTTTGTTGCTAATTTATGTCCATCATTATTCTTTGCCTCTTCCCACTCTTTATTTGAAGCTAGATATTCATCGAAATCTTTATGCAATCTACTTCCTATAACGGAAACATCCCCCGAACGAATATGATTTCTTAGTTCACTTAAAGCTGCAATTTCATAATAAGCACGATTTATATTTCCTTCCTCATCATAAACGTGTTTTCCCCATCGTTTAGATAAAAAATCAAGTGGCGCGCCTTCGGGGAGTTTTCGTTTTCCTGAATTATTCATTTCACGAATAGTGCCAATAGCATTCATCAATGGACTAGAAGCTTGATTAGAGCGAAATTCAAGAGCCCTCAATAAAGCAGGAGTATACTTTCTAAGATAGGAAAATCTATTTCCTAATAAATCGATGTAGTCAAAGTCCATGGGTCTTGCTAATTGCTTGGCTTCTTCCACAGAATGAATCATTTTCTCCCAAGGCATAACCTGTTCTATTACGGTAAATGGATCAAGACCTTCTTTTTTTGCTCTAATTAAAGCTGCTCCTAAGTCTATAAAATGAACCACTTTTTCATTCAACGACTTTCCATTACTTTTTTGTAATTCTTCCTGAGCTTTACGACCTTTGGATTGTAAAATCATCATTTGCCTGTCATGAATTTCAATAGCTTGATCAATTAGATTTTGACTTAGGGTAGAGAGGTAGGCAACTAATATGGCATACCTTTTGTTTTCTTTAAACCGTTGCAAAGCCTGGGAGTTATACCTCGCTCCAAGACGAGCAATTTGTAGAAGTTTATTAGGATGAATGGATTCAACATTATATGTAAGTTTCATAGAACGTATATATTCTAATCGTTCGATTACTTTAAGAAAAGCATCGGGAGATGATTGCCCCGGAATTTCTTTAAGCCAGCTTAGTTTGGTTTTAGATCTAGTTACATCGGTATGTAAGATTTCATTGAGTCTTTCAATATTAGTTTCTGTTAGAGGCCGCACTAAATTGTTAAACACTTTTTCTTCTGCTCGAGTTTTTGTTTCCCAAACCAATCTTTCCATAGAAGTCATTCCTGGTAAGATAACTTTCATTTTCCTAAGCTCTTCTATAAGAGTTTGCATTAAGTCCATTGTATTCCCATTCTGCATGGCATATTTTAGTAACAAGCGCGAAACAGTTCGATATTCGCTGGATGAAAAGTTTCTAAAACCATAAACATTCCTAATTTCTTCTAAATGTTCATACCTAGTCGCTTCTCTTGTTGAGTATAAGGTAAAGCAGTCAGGGTCTACTTTAAGTTGTCTTGCAAGATGTTGAAGGACTTTTATTGGAATGGGTTCTACATCGTTTAAGGACCATCCAGGAAAGCGCAGAACACATAACTGAACCGCAAAACCTAAGCGATTATAATCTCTTCTTCTATTTTTTATAAGCTCTAGATCAAAATTGGATAGGGTGAAGTTTGCACCTAATTCTTGTTCACTAATATCCTCTGGAATACGAACCAACTCTATCCTTTGTTCATGGGTTAGTAATTCTCTTCCTCGTAACGACATTACCTACCATCCTTTTTATTAAGATTTTAGCTTATTGTCAACTCAGAGATGTGATTACAATTGCCTAAATTACCTTTTCAATATATCGATAAATTCATCATGTAACAGCATTGCTATAACCAGATCCGAATTAGATAAACAGATACTTTGCCTTCTGTAATACCATAGTTCTATGCGTCTTGTTGTAATTTTCTATAGAGTGTCATCCGAGATATACCGGCTTTTTCAGCTGCTGCTGTTCGACTAAGGCCTTGTTCAATTAAATAAATGGCGTATTGAAATTTTTCTTCATCTGTTTTTGGTCTACCAGGATGTTTCCCCCTTTTTCTTGCAGCCACAATTCCTTCTTTGGTTCGCTCTGACGTTAAATCCCTTTCAAACTGTGCAATGCCAGCAAATATTGTAAATAACATTTTTCCGTGAGCTGTCGTTGTATCAAGCCAAGACTCTTTTAGACTCTTAAGGTGTGCGCCTTTTTTTGAAATCATATCAGTGATTTCAATTAAGTCCTTTGTTGATCTAGACAGTCTAGTTAAATCTGATACGACAACAGTATCGTCAGTCCGTAAAAAATCCAACATGCGGTTAAGTTCAGGACGTTCTCTCTTTGTCCCTGTTACTTTTTCAGAGAATATGCGTTCGCATCCAAATTCCTCTAATTGTTTTTTCTGTCTATCAAAATTTTGATCAACTGTGGAGACACGCATGTAACCAAATTTCATTTATATACACTCCTCTCCAGATTATTGTACCAAAATAGGGAAGTAGAGATAATGTTACAATCTTAATTTGTTACATATTTTTGTTACACTTTATATCTCCGTTAGCCACTTTCAATTCTAATTTTATGTTTTGTAACAAAAATGGTCGTTTTTCTTACAAGTTGAAAAAATGTAAAATATTGAAAACGTTTGTAGAAAGCATTGCCCATATACTAATTAAGGAATATATTAAATAAAGAACCATTTAAGGGATAAATAGTAAAGTGTGGAGGGGTAAATGAAGCTACTAAAATTTGTTTACATAATGTTTTTTTTAACCATTCTAAATGCATGTAGTGATATTGAAGAAACTACTGATGACTTTTTCCCTAAAACAGTTTCACCAGGGAATGAAAGTGAATATCAAATTTCTTTAAAGATGAATGATGATGAAATGTTTTACGTACAAGCATCAATCAGTATAAAAAATATTTCTAAGGATTCTTGGGACACCATACCATTCTATTTTATTCCAAATGTATTCACACACGAAAACTCCCCAGACCTTGAAAAAAATTCAGCTTTAGAACTAACCTATATTGATATTAATGGTGAAAGTGCAGAGTATACTCTAAATAATGACAGCTTGGTTGTTCCTTTAAAAAAATATGTTGAGCCAAATGAATCAGTTAATGTAGAAATTTCTTATTCTTTCTCACTACCAGAAGGCGGTTTTAGATTTAACAAAAATGGCTCTAACTATTACTTAGCACAATGGTATCCAATGATTCCAACTTATAGAAATGGTGCGGGTTGGAATAAAGAGGAATTTAAGTTTAAAGGTGAGTCTTACCATACTCCCTTTAGTACCTTTCATATTGAATATGATATACCTGAAAATTTTACAGTAGTAACTTCAAGTGAAAACGATGAATTCCCGAGTCTTAATAAAGGAACATTAACTGTTGAAAACGAGAAAGAAGTCTTTATTGCTATTTTGGACAATCCATATATAAGTGAGAGTTTTGTAGGTAGTACAAATATAAGAGTCTTTGGACAGAATAGCACAACAAATGACGAAATTCTAAAAGTTGCGTCACAAGCTTTTCAATACTTTCAAGATAAAATTGGTGCTTATCCTGATAAACAACTAGATATAATTTTGGACGATATAGGGATGGAGTATCCAGGCGTAGTAACAGCAGGATCTGTTTATAATAGAGGTAAAGTAAATTTGAGTATACAAAAAAATATAGTTATTCATGAGATAGCACATCAATGGTTTTATAGGATGGTTAGTAGTGATCCATATCATGCCCCTTGGCTTGATGAGGGTATAACACAATTCGCGACTGTTTTGTTTCTTACAGAATATGAAGACTTAGAGTTTAATTTTGTAGAAGCTGACTACTATAAAGAGTTTGATCTACCTGTCAACCTATCACTAGATGATTACAATATACATGACCAGAGTTTTTATTTTTATGATAAGTCTGTAGTGATGTTAGGAAAGTTGTTTCAAGAAGATGGAGGAAAAAAGAGAGCCGAAGATTTTCTGAGTCATTATTTTGAGAATTATAAATACAAAGAGGTTAATACCAAAGAATTTATAAGATTTATTAAATATTACTTGAAGCTAGAGGATGATACTGTTTTTGAGGGTTGGATATTTTTAACGATTTTGTAAATTTAGTAAAAGATAAGACAGCCATTTTTATAACACATAGAATGGCTTCGGCCAGAATTGCAGATAGAATATTTGTAATGAGTAATGGCGAAATAGTAGAGAATGGTACCCATGAAGAACTTATGAATAAAAGAGGGTCCTATTACACTATGTATGAATCACAATCTGCTTGGTACAAGTAATATGATACTACTTACATTACGAAGGTGGAAATAATATAATTCTTTAAAAGCAGAAATGTAGTAAATATCTTTCACTAAAATTAAACAACTGTGTACGTGAGGTCCCTTTATTATAAATTCACCATTTTTCGCATCCCCCCATTCTCCTTTAAATGGGGGGATGCGTCTTTGGAATAACCACCTTATCCTAATCTTGACATTTTCTTATTGCGGATGGTGACATCTTCGCTGGTACTCCACCAAACAACAAGTTATAATCTTTACTTTCCCTTATAATGGGGGCTGGCAGCTTCGGGTACTACCCCTTTATACTGTTACACACCCTTCCTTAGAGTAGGAAATTCAGGTTTTTTCTTGTCGAATTTTCCTTAGCGTATGTTTTCCGCGTTTTGCTACAGGGACCCCATAAATTAAAAAATAATCTTCAAAAGTCCCTCTGGTTAACAGTAGGGACTTTATGTTTTTCTCCTTTTAAATAAATTATTAAACCTACATCTTAACCAATTAACTATTGAATATAAGTAATTGCTTGTCTATCCATTTGCACCCATGCAGCTTCAAAGTCTGCTATTTTGGCCTTTTAATGGATCATTAAAGTAAATATAGCCTTGGTCATATCCTGTCACTAATACAGAGTGCAGCTTATAAGTGATTTCAATCAGACCTGATGGAGTAATCCATGTTTCAAATTTATCTTCTGGTAATTCACTATATAAGGTATTTGTAATAACCCATACTGGCGATCCAAGATTAAGATAATACTTAATCGTACTTAAATCGGTTCCAGTTATATTAATAATTGTTTCGGGTAAATATTTTTCAGCTAATTCCTGTATTGGACCGTGGTACACACCATAGCCAGGTTCAGTTAATGTGTACATGTTTCCAACAAAACCACTATTAGGGTTCCCGAAATACTCCTTATCTCCCTCTTTTCGATAAGGAGTAGAATCTTTTTTAACTATCTTTGCCAAATGCATTTTATCCACTGTAACACCCGCGGAATGGAGCAACATTGCCAGCGATGTAACTTCACATCCTCTTGGTAATTCTGGAAGCTGAGAGATCATTGGCACACTTAGAAGGACACTTTTCTTATATTCTAGCTTTTTTAATGATAGATTATTATGTTTTACTGAATGAAATGTAACTTTAACAGGCTTTAATGTCATGTGATTTTCATCTGAATAGGAAAAAGGATAAAATCCTTCTTCATTTAAAAAGCCATAACTACTTATAAAAAATAAAAGCAAAAATAAAACAGAATAAAGAAAAGCTGCTTTTTTATAAGTTGAAGCAATAAATTTAGATGTTCTTAATTTTGATAAAAGAAGAAAAAGAGTGAGTGAGACCCCTGCTAAAAAAATAAACATATCAAATCTCCTGATGGATTTTAAGTAGATGTCTAAAAGCATCAATTTTTATTCATTAGGGGACTGAATAAACACGGTTTTAATGGTTGAGAGTATCTCTTAAATAAAATACACTTATTATTCATTCTCATTTAAAAGGATTGATTTTTGGATACTTTTGATTCTCTATAAGTACTTATTAGCAGCAAGATAGCCCCACTAACTAGAAAGACATCTGCGGTGTTGAAAATGGGGTAATTTATAAATTGTATATCAAACATATCCGTGACTTCTCCGAAAATTAATCGATCTGTTACATTTCCAGCCGCACCTCCAATAAACAAACCAAGAGCTATACGTGTTAGTTTATCTGTAACCTTCCGGGAATAGAAGATAATCCCGATTATTGCAATAAAAGCAATGCTGATTAGAAAGAATTTTTGTCCCGAAAAAATTCCCCATGCAGCTCCTGCATTACGGTGGGAGGTTAGATGGAAAAAATTATAAATTATAGGTATGGTTTGACCATATTCCATAAAGTTCCTGGTCATATATTTAGCAAGTTGGTCAATTGCTAATGTTATAAGAGCAATCCAATACAAAATTGTCACCTCAATATTATAGAGTTTCTGTAATTATTTGTGAGCATCCTCATTCAAATGAACATTTGGGTAAATTGCATTTCTAGATTAAAATTATTGATGGAAAATGTCAACCCTTCACTTAATCTATGAAATATAAGAAGGCAGAAATAGGGTTTACTAAAATAAGCTAATTCTATGACTTCCCTTCATGAATTACTACTATATTTATAATTTTTAAATCGTATCAATCACTTTTGAAAGTACAAGAGGTATTTCTCGCTTAAGAATAAGCAACTATTGTAATCGTTGTCTTTTTTGTTGATTAATAGTTTTAGTATTAATTTATTGGTTTTCTAAATAAAATACTGAGCAACTTTTAATTGATTAATGGGAACTACTTAATTCTCCGTTATAAGACAGAGTTCTTTTATGAAACTTCTATTATTCAAATAAATATTTGAGTGTTTTGAGCTTTTAAATTATAATAGTAAAATATCAACATTTAAGTGTTGACTTGAATGAAAAAACAAAAAGGAGAAGTTAAATGAAAAATAAAAGAACCAGAACTATTATACGTGTTAGTCTTCTACTTTTTATGGTTTTAGTAGTAGCTTATACTCTTTACCAAAACTTTTTTACTGAAAAAATACGGGTTCAAGCAGGGGAGCAAGCACCTGATTTTGTACTTGAAGATATGAAAGGTAACAATGTTCAACTTTCTGAATTAAAAGGAAAAGGAGTCTTTCTAAATTTTTGGGGTACTTGGTGTAAGCCATGTGAAAAGGAAATGCCTTATATGGAAAGACAGTATAGTCATTATAAAAATCTTGGTGTAGAGATTTTAGCTGTTAATATTGGAGAAAGTGATATTGCTATTGAATCGTTTGTAAAAAAGCATGGTCTTACATTCCCTATTCTTAAAGATAAAGATAAAACGGTAACGGAAGCATACGATATTACCCCCATTCCAACGACATTTTTAATCGATAAGAACGGAAAAGTATTAAAAGTGATAACAGGAGCCATGACAGAAAGGGATATAGTAAACTACATGGAACTCATTAAGCCATAGAATTAATAATCAGTTAGGTGGTATCTTTTTGGAACAACTAAGCTTATTTCTTGCATTTGGTGCAGGTCTTTTATCATTTATTTCGCCTTGTTCACTTCCTTTGTATCCGGCTTTTCTTTCTTATATTACAGGAGTGTCCATAAATGATCTTAAAAAAGAAAAGGGTATTTTAAGAAGGAAAGCTTTTATCCATACCATCCTTTTTTTAGTAGGATTTTCAATCATCTTTTTAGCCTTGGGTCTTTCTACTTCTTTTATTGGGACATTTTTTATGGACTATCAAGATTTGCTAAGACAGCTCGGGGCTATTTTAATGGTGTTTTTTGGTTTATTTCTAACAGGTGCTCTTAAATTCGATTTTCTACTTTCTGATAAGAAAATTCAGTTTCAAAAGAGACC
Organism: Sutcliffiella sp. NPDC057660; assembly: GCF_042800035.1. NCBI lineage: Bacteria > Bacillati > Bacillota > Bacilli > Caryophanales > Bacillaceae > Sutcliffiella > Sutcliffiella sp. NPDC057660. Next base: position 1,537 of record NZ_JBHVHV010000017.1, on the reverse strand, counting down.
TTCAGGCTACATAGGGTCTATTTTAATTGGGATTGGTTTTGCCGCTGGATGGACTCCTTGTACAGGTCCAATCCTTGCTGGGGTCATTGCATTAGGTGTATCAGACCCAGGAAAAGGACTACTTTACATGGTGTTCTATGTCTTAGGTTTTTCTATTCCATTTCTATTAATGTCTTTATTTATCGAAAAAATGACTTTCCTAAAGAAACACAGTGCAATCTTTATGTCTATAGGAGGCATTTTGATGATTGTAATGGGAGTATTATTGTACTTTAATATGATGACAAAAATTATTGCAGTATTAACAAGTTTGTTCGGTGGATTTACTGGATTTTAGGGGTTCAGAAGCAACAGCCATGACTTTCGAATGCGAAGAAGGTCACTTTCATGTAAATACCGATTGGATCATATTTGAGCCGGTAGATGAAAATTATCAACCTGTATTACCAGGAAAGTAATCTCATTCAGTTCTAATTACAAATCTAGCCAATAGAATTCAGCCCCTTATTCGTTATGAACTGACAGACCGTGTCGCGGTGTCTCCGGAACCATGCAAATGCGGATGACCATTCCCAGTCGTACAAGTTGAAGGGCGAACCGATGACATTTTAAAATTCTCTGCTCCAAACGGACAAGTCGTCAATATCCTGCCCTTGGCTCTGAAAACCATTGTCGAGGAAATAACAGGAGTAAGACGTTTCCAACTGATTCAAACGGCACCGGATCAATTAATAGTACGTATAGAAGTGGACGAGGGTAATCCAAGAGATTAAGTTTGGGAAAATGTTAGAGAAGCCCTTTTAGATTACTTTGCAACACAGGGGCTAACTACCATTTCAATAGAAAAAACTGATGAGTTACCACAAAGGAACCCTAAAAGTGGCAAGTACCAGCATGTTTGGATTGATTATCATGAATAACCAAATGGAAATGTATCTGAATTTATACAGAGAATAAAACGACTAGAATAGTTACTAATAAGCTGATGATTCCTTAGCGTAGGAATCATCGGCTTATTTTATGTCGAAATTTGCTTAGCGTGGGTTTTATGTCAAAATGCTGGTGGTACCCCAAATATGATAATAACAGCAATATATACAATAGGTGTATTAGCAGCACTTTATGCTGCTTTATTAGTTCCTGAAAGAGCATCTACGGCTATTATGGCTTCAGGCTTAATAAACGGAATAGCAACAATACTTTTGGTAATCTTTATTGATCCCAAAATATCTGTCCTCGCAGATGATGTTGTTAATAAAAGGGGAAGTTATAAAAAGCTAAACTTCAAGGCTTTTAGGCACTTTGCTTGCTCAATTCTTGTTTATATGGGGAGCAAAATATATTGCTTGGTTTACAAAATTCATTGTATAAGTGTTATTCAATTATCTGGAGCTATTCTGGAAGATCTGTGTAGCCTTTACCTTAATCAACGATTTTCAGCTATCGGGCGCGCGCGACAAGTTCTGTTATAAACGCTTTCGAGCGTGAAAATACAGGAGGTTTACTAGATTAACTTCAACTTTACAACGGAGGATGG
>NZ_JBHVHV010000016.1:0-132119 GCF_042800035.1 Sutcliffiella sp. NPDC057660 | reverse complement strand
TATTAGGCACGCCGCCAGCGTTCATCCTGAGCCAGGATCAAACTCTCCAATAAAGAGTTTGAGCTTATGCTCAAATGTTGACTAGCTTATGTTACTTTTTCGTTCTTTGTTAATCCCTATAAGATTAACCTGGACGCTGTTGTTTTGTTTAGTTTTCAAAGATCATTTCAATCAGTCAATCGCTCAGAAGCGACTTTATTAATATAACATGTTTCATCATTTCAAGTCAACATGTTTTTTAACTTTTTTTCTTTCGTTTGTCTCGCAAGTTGTTTTCTCTTGCGGCGACGAATACTAATATACCATGGATTCTTTATACCCGTCAATAACACTTTTAAACTTTTTTAAAATAATTTTTCAGAGTCCCTTTTTAGAGTGAAGCCCCAGAAATAATCTCCTATTTAAATATGCATTCAGGAGGGGATATTTCTGGAGTTCTTAGCTTGGAATAACTATATCATTATCCTACTACCTTATATTTTCGGTGGTACACGCCCTTGCCTTTCGTTTCGACCTGTTCTACTTCGATGTACCCTTTTTCAACCAGGTAGCCGACTAGAACACTTAGATCTACTGAGTACTTGGAAAGCTCGGGATGATGCAGCAGCTCATGGTAGGACCAGGCGTCCTCTTTTTCAACCATCGCCTCCAACAGATGCTTGGCCCCTGTTTTGGTTCTGGAGTAGATAAGGAACTCACTTGCCAGGAAAAGAAGTTCCAGCCTTTTATCGATTGGTTCCTCTCCTGCTATTAATTCTTCATATAGTTTATATATTTCCGGCTCAATTTTTTTAACCTGGCTCCAGACAGTAAGCTCCGGATGGAAACCATGATCGATTACTGCAAGTCTCGCGAGATGATGCAGGGAATGCACGATATGGTTATAAGCATCCAGATAGTGCTTGGAATCAAAGAAATCCTTCCCTTCCAGATATCTTCTGATCAGTTTTGAAAATTCGATGCCGATTTTCAACTTTCTATCCTCTAAAGGGAAATCCAGAAGCTTGCCACGAAGTAGATGGATATATTCATTTCGGTCAAACAGGACCTTACCGTTGATTATCCAATCTATCACACGACGGTTAGTTCCTATGGTAATCCATTCGTGAAGCTGTTCAATGGTGGCTATATAAAGGGCAGCCTTTTTGTCTTGCAATTCATAGTGCTTTACAAACAAAGGAACCTCTTGCTCACGGACGATCATGAAAAGGATGACATCAAATTTATCTGTATTGGGACTGATCGGATTTTTCTTTTCTATCATCAAAATCCCTTGAGTATTCGATTGGCTTGCACGTTCTTGGTATATGGGACGAAGTAAATCTTCCATAATTATACCTCCATTTAATAAGAGTTTCCCCCTACTATTCGACACTTTTTATAAAAAACCTTCTATATAAATGTAATCCAGAACTTTCTGTTAACTGCATTGTCATAAATCTGTTGGATATATGTAGAAGGTTGCCATCTACTTTTTGTCCTTTTTTGTGATATTATAGTGATTTAGGAGGTTATGTAGATGGCAGGTAAATATTCCAATAAAATAAATAGAATTAGAACCTTCGCATTAAGCCTTGTTTTCATCGGCTTTTTCGTCATGTATATCGGAATTTTCTTTAAAACGAATATGCTTTTGATGACTTTGTTTATGATTCTGGGCTTATTATGTATTATTGGTTCAACCGCAGTATATTTATGGATCGGTATCATTTCCACAAGGGCGGTCCAAGTAGTTTGTCCGAGTTGCGGGAAGGTTACCAAAGTACTTGGAAGAGTGGATATGTGCATGTTTTGCAATGAGCCGCTTACGATGGATCGAAGCCTTGCTGGCAAAGAGTTTGACGAAAGCTATAATCACAAAAAAGAAAGCTGATAGGGATTCCTATCAGCTTTTTTATTTAGTTAGAAATCAGCTTTAATGCGCGCCTTTATCGCATTCAGGACAAACACCGTAAATCTCCATTCGATGGCGACTTACCTTGAATCCTGTTACGTGGGCTGCAAGAGCTTCCACTTCATCCAGACCCGGATAATGAAAATCGACAATCTTGCCGCAGTCATCACAGATCAGATGGTAGTGATCGGTTGTCACATAATCGAAACGACTAGAGTTATCTCCGTATGTTAGTTCTTTTACTAAACCAACCTCACGAAACACGCGTAAATTGTTATAAACGGTAGCGACACTCATGTTAGGGAATTTCCCTTCGAGTGCCTTATATATATCATCAGCTGTTGGGTGAGACATAGATTGAATAAGATACTCTAAAATCGCATGACGCTGTGGAGTGATTCGAACTCCAGTTTGCTTCAATGTTTCGAGCGCTTCCTTTAATTGTTCTTTTGCCACAGTCATGCACCTCACTTTTCATAAAGATTCTTACTTTATAATATTTATAATTAGTGTACCTCGGATTTCATCTTTTTGTCAATCTTCTTCTATTCTATAGTTATTATGATAACTCAGGTTTTAGTATAGGTTCTTCCTGCTTCAATTGAATATTGACGTACCTTGCAACCACAAAAAGATAATCGGAAAGACGATTCAGATAGGCCAGGACATTCGGGGAAAGCTCTCCACTCAAGGACACCGCTGATCTCTCGGCTCTTCTTACGATGGTTCTTGCACAATGAAAGGCAGCACCAGCTTTTGTTCCACCAGGCAAAATGAAGTTTTTAAGTGGCGGCAATGCGGCATCCAACACATCCAGCTCTTCTTCGAGCTTCGAAACATGCTCCTCTTTCAGCTTCCAACGAACTTCCTTCCCTGATGGGGTCGCAAGCTCCGCTCCTACATGAAATAGGATGGTTTGTATTGTTTGGAATGATTGAAGCAGTTCATCTTTCTTATCGAACTTTTCCTCTCTTAAATAAGAGACTGCCAATCCAATCATCGAGTTCGCTTCATCACAGGTACCGTAGGCTTCCACTCTGTCGTGATTTTTGTCCACCCGCTCTCCATATACTAGAGAGGTTTGCCCTTTGTCACCGGTTTTCGTGTAGATTTTCATGTTTAGTATCCCCTTTTCACATCAATTATGTTTTGATAATCGGAACCACCATGCAAAAACACATGTAAGTTATGCTGAAATATTTCAAGTGCACGCGGCTGATAGCCTTTCGTCCTGCTTGATAAGTGAGGTGTAACGGTTACATTTTCCATCTTCCAGAAAGGGTGGTCCTGCGGCAATGGCTCCACTTCAAACACGTCAAGTATTGCATGTGCTATTTCACCACTTTCCAATGCGTGTATCAACACGTTTTCAGCCACTAGATCTCCACGACCGACGTTGAGAAATACGGCACTATTTTTCATCATGGAAAAGTACTTATCTTCAAGGAATCTTCTCGTTTCTGTGGTACTGGGCAGCACACTGACGACAAAGTCGGCTTGAGGCAACACACTGTCAAGCTCGTTCAATGTGAACATTTCATCTATGAACGGAACAGCACGGCGGCTGCGGTTTACGCCTAGGATTCGCATGGAAAAGGCGGATGCCAATCGGGCGATTTCCCCGCCAATGGCTCCTGCACCCAATATCGCAATTGTCTTTCCATGGATCTCGGATATCGGTGTGTTCCGTTCCCATTTCCCTATCGCTTCATTTTCAATCAGCTTCTTGGTGCTGCGAGCTGTTTGAAGCATCATGGAAATGGTATATTCAGCCATCGGTATTTTATGTATGCCTTTTGCATTGGTCACCAAGATGTTTCGTTCGTCCAATTCTTTTAAAGGCATGAGTTCCATTCCCGCTGAGGTGACCATGATCCATTGGAGGGAGGAAGCTTCGTGAATATGGTGCGGCGCCAGATCCTCCCCGTAGGTTATCAATACTTCAGCAGAAGCCCACTCCTTGGAAGGGACTAGATCTATATCTTCATAAAAAGAAAAAGTGACAGCAGGAAAACGGTTTTCCAACCTCTCGATCAGCTCCTGTTGTTCTGGTACAAATGTGCATACAACCAGCATATCTCCGTCCTCCATAAAAAAGTGCTTTTCTTTTATATAAACAAAAAACCGCCTGCATGTCCAAAGACAAGCAAGCGGTTTTTGATTTATTTTATCCTACATAGTCAATCGGTGCGTTCGGTCCAATTGGAAGACCTGTCAACATCCAGATGATCAGCATTGCTACCCATACGATGGTAAAGAACACAGAGTATGGAATCATCGTAGAAATCAATGTTCCGATTCCCACTTTTTTATCGTATTTCTGCGCGAATGCGATAACGATTGCGAAGTAAGGCATCAAAGGAGAAATGATGTTTGTTGTAGAGTCAGCTACACGATAAGCCAACTGAGTCAGCTCCGGTGAATAGCCAAGACCCATCATCATCGGTACAAATACCGGTGCCATGATCGCCCATTTCGCTGATGCACTACCGATGAACAGGTTAATGAATCCTGTTACGACGATGAATGCAAGGATAAGCAGAATACCCATTAATTTATTTTCGCTGTCAAAGCCTAGACTTTGAATCAGTTCCGCACCGTTAACAGCAAGCACGATGCCCAGTTTTGTTTCATTGAAGTAAGCGACAAATTGACCAGCTACAAAGGCAAGCACGATATAAGCACCCATTGTTGCCATCGTGTCGGACATTTGGTTTGCTACATCCTTGTCGTTCTTGATCGATTTTGTAATCAATCCATAAACAAGACCTGGAATAAAGAACATGATAAGAATGACTGGTACTAGTGTGTGGAAGAATGGCGCTTCAAGAATAGTTCCATCACCACGTAATGGTCCCCAAGACGGAACAACCAATAATGCCAATACTGCGATTGTTGCTACAAAAGCAAAAAGTGCAGCCCATAAACCTTTCTTTTCTTCAGGCTTCAGGTAATTGACATCTCCTTGATAAGCACCCTTGTATTCACCAAGGCGCGGCTCGACGATCTTGTCCGTTACAAATGTACCTACAATAGTAAGAACAAACACGGATGCGAACATGAAGTAGAAGTTCATCATATAGTTCATGTTTTCCGCATACTCTGGGTTAACTGTAGCAGCTGCTTCTTGTGTAAGTGATCCTAGTAGTGGATCCAGGGAAGTCAATAGAAGGTTCGCACTGAATCCAGCGGAAACCCCAGCAAATGCTGCAGCTAACCCAGCTAAAGGATGACGTCCAAGACCGGCGAAAAGTACAGCCCCAAGTGGAGTCAATACAACATAACCTGCATCTGCAGCCATGGAAGACATGATACCACCGAATACAAGAGCAGCAGTCATAAGCTGTCTTGGTACGGACGTTACAAGTCCACGCAATCCTGCGCTGATCAGTCCTGATCTTTCAGCAAGTCCGATACCGATCATTGTTACAAGAACCGTCCCAAGCGGAGCAAATCCTGTAAAGTTGGTTACGGCACTTTCAAAAATATACTTGATTCCTTCAGCGCTAAGTAAGTTCTTAACCTGTAGAACCTCGCCTTCGTTTACCGGATCATCGACTTGTACACCCATGGCGGAAAATACGCCAGAAAGCACAATGATCAGAAGCGCAAAGATGGCGAACAATGTTACCGGATGTGGAAGCTTGTTACCGGCACGTTCGATCATATCCAACGCACGCATAACAAATCCACGTTTCTTTGTTGTTGATTCCATTGTGTGATACCCCTTTCTCAATCTAGCAAATTTTCAAAAAACAATGAATGAAAACCAGAGTTCAGTATAATAAATTTCTCTTAAGGATGGAAGGGTTCTTGGAAATCGCGGAAAATAACCAATTTTAGAAATTATTAGTATGTTTGCCGTCTATGTCGTTCCAACACCCACATCTAGATACCCATTACGAGTGGGCTTTATTCTAGTGAAATTGTTATATCCATGAAAATCTCCATATATCAATGAATCGGGACCCGATATCAATGAAAAAATAGATATATCAACGGTTTTTCCGAAATATCAACGAAAATGAAAAGCATATCGATAAAACGCACATTTCGACAATTTCCGTCTACGCGCGGTACGAATTCAAGAACGAACGAATGAACGCCCATTCCCCCATTCACAACTCATAATAACAAAAAAGGAGTGCAAGCTGCGATCGCTTGCACTCTCTATACACGTCAACTTTTGAGGAGGTATGCCCTACACTATAAGGTACTCGGGGGACAGCCTGTTGGAATTAGACGTTTGCCTTATTTATTAAAAAATAGGCTAAACTCAGTTCAGGTTTTCCTTAATAAAAGCTAACGCTTCCTCCACATGCCCCTTCACCTTCACTTTTCTCCATTCCTTAACAAGTTGGCCATCCTTGTCAATGATGAAAGTGCTACGTTCGATTCCCATATATTCTTTTCCGAAATTCTTCTTCAGCTTCCACACGTCATAAAGCTCAGCAACCTTGTGGTCCTCATCGACAAGCAACAAAAACGGCAGACCATGCTTTTCGATAAACTTTTCGTGCTTGGCCTGTGGATCGGCGCTTACCCCCAATATGACCGTATCCAATTCGGAGAAATCTTCATGCTTGTCCCGGAAATCACATGCTTGCGTTGTACAACCGGGCGTCATGTCCTTTGGATAAAAATAAAGGACTACATTCTTCCCTTTGTAATCTGATAACTTAACCTCTAGTCCTGTATTGGCAAGCAATGTAAAGTCAGGTGCTTTTTTCCCTGTTTCCACTGTCATATAAATTCGTCCTCCTTGAAAAAATTCTTCTATTTAATAGTAGCGTATCGAATTCCATAGCCCTTTTCAACTTTTCAGCCATCCGAACGCTCTATTTACTTCTGCACAGCCATACAAAGATTATTTCTTCTTCGTCTCCCTGCCGTCCATATGCAGCACCACGCGAACCACAAATGCTGCTGGCATCACAAAGCCGATCAGGGCCTCCGCCATTGCGATGACACGCCCTATCCCGATTGGTGTGACGTCACCGTACCCCACCGTCAATATCGTCACCGCACTGAAATAGACGGAATGAGTAAAAATAGTAAAGTAGTTCCCAGTCAGCTCTATCCCATTTTCCACCAGGACAGGTATTCCTTCGATATGCAGCACTGTATATAAAAGTCCAAATGAAATAAGCAAGGTAAAATAAATCAGCAGCAAAAGAAGCAGGGTTTCCTTTGAAACATAAGGCATACTTCTGCTATCGGAAGCGAAAACATTCGAAAAGCTTATGCTGATTGCAACAAAAATAAAGAGAATCACCAATAAATAAAGCATCCAACTCCCCCAATTTGCGGACATGCCATCATTACAATATACGCAAGGGATGTGGAGGTATTCTTTCTAAATTTATTTATAGAGTAGAGGAAATTTTAAAGAAGCCCAGTTTCATGTTAGAATAACGTATTATGCGTATTAGAAGTTTAGGAGGATACATATGAATTTTACGAAATCAGAACAGATACATGAAGAAGCGTTGCAGCATATCGTTGGCGGGGTAAACAGCCCATCAAGATCCTATAAGGCAGTGGGCGGCGGGGCTCCTGTTGTCATGGAGCGAGGCGAAGGTGCCTATTTTTGGGATGTAGACGGCAATAAATACATCGATTATCTCGCTGCATACGGTCCTATCATCACCGGTCATGCGCACCCACATATCACCAAAGCAATCGAACGCGCGGCAAAGAACGGGGTACTCTTCGGAACACCGACTCCGCATGAAGTGAAGTTCGCGAAAATGCTGAAGGAAGCGATGCCAGCAATGGACAAGGTCCGCTTTGTCAACTCCGGCACCGAGGCGGTCATGACAACAATCCGCGTTGCACGTGCATATACAGGACGTGACAAGATCATTAAATTTGCAGGCTGCTACCACGGGCATTCAGATCTGGTGCTAGTTGCAGCAGGGTCTGGCCCCTCCACTTTAGGTACTCCGGATTCCGCGGGTGTCCCAAAAAGCATCGCAAATGAAGTGATCACAGTACCATTCAATGACATCGAACCATATAAGGAAGCTTTAGCAAAATGGGGCGACCAAATCGCAGCAGTTCTCGTTGAACCGATTGTAGGTAATTTCGGAATCGTTGAGCCAATGCCAGGCTTTCTTGAGCAGGTCAATGAACTTACACATGAAGCTGGTGCGCTTGTCATCTATGATGAAGTTATTACAGCTTTCCGTTTCATGTATGGTGGTGCACAGGATATGCTCGGCGTGAAACCTGACTTGACTGCACTTGGCAAAATCATCGGCGGTGGACTTCCTATCGGGGCATACGGCGGACGCAAAGAAATCATGGAAAAGGTAGCACCGCTAGGACCTGCGTATCAGGCAGGAACAATGGCCGGCAACCCTGCATCCATTCTTTCCGGAATTGCATGCCTCGAGATCCTGAAGCAGGAAGGCGTGTATGAGCACCTTGATCATATCGGAAGCCAGTTGGAAGAAGGAATTCTTGCGCGAGCGGAAAAATACGGGATCACCATTACCATTAACCGTTTAAAAGGTGCACTTACCATCTACTTTACTGATGAAAAAGTCGTGAATTATGAACAGGCGGAGAACACGGATGGCGAGAAATTTGCGAAGTTCTTCAAGCTGATGCTGAACCAGGGCATTAACCTGGCACCTTCGAAATATGAGGCATGGTTTGTGACAACTGCCCATACAACAGAAGATGTAGCGGTTACTCTTGATGCAGTCGAGCACGCTTTCAAAGAATTGGCGAATGCATAAATATACATCGAGGAGTGTACAAGCACACTCCTCTTTTTTTATGAAAACTATTGAAAACGCTTACAAATAAACGTTTTTTTCAATCATCGTAACTAGGTCTCCTCTCCCCTTCTTTGTATAAAAAATTGATTTTTTTGTGGGGAAGTGATAGTATATAGATTAAAGTCTGAAAATTCCCTTTTTTGACAAATGTATATCCATTCGGAATATTAGACAACCGCAACCTAATCAGCGCACTATAACTGCGCTCCCGCATTTCTACAATATACTACAGGAGGTGAATGGCTAGTTAGGGTCCCCTCTTATATCCCTAGTTTACAGCCAAGTAAAGATGACAAATTGGAGTCCAAGTACATTCAGAGATTTTCACAATGCCGAGCATGATGCATGTGGAATCGTATCCGCTATCGAAAAGAAAAAAATCCCTACAAAGAAAAATATCGATGATTGCATAGATGCACTAGTTAAGATGAACCACCGTGCCGGTTTCATTAATGGTGAAGGTGACGGTGTAGGCATTCACATTGATATCCCACGCGACCTGTGGAAGCAGAAGCTGGAAAAAAGTGACCAGAATTCCTCTCTCGCAGAAAGAGAAGATTTCATTGTTGGCCACTTTTTTATTAACCACCATGTGGATGTGGATGCTGTTAAAAACGAGATTACTAGTCTATTGGAAAAAGAGTCTTTCAAACTGGTCTTTGCATCCGATACTGTGACTTCATCCGAAGCTCTTGGTCCGATTGCCGTTATCCAGGATCCAGTATTCTGGCAGGTGGCAGCCGTTTCTACAAAAGAAGTATGCACACAGGAACAGCTTTTCCATTGTGCCATTGCTATCGAAAAGAATGATGATGTCCATGTGGCTTCCCTATCAAACTACCATGCCGTCTACAAGGTAATGGGTGCCGGTGATATTCTGCCAAAGTTTTACCATGACCTTGCCAACCCGTTGGTTGCGTCCTCGATGACGCTTGGGCATAATCGCTATTCAACCAATACACTTTCGAACTTTTTTCGTGTGCAACCATTTAGTGTCCTTGGCCACAACGGAGAAATAAACACGATCGCAAAGCTTCGTGACGAGGCAACCATGCTTGACGTTCCGCTCACAAAAGGCGGAAGTGATTCTCAGGATTTAAATAGAACAGTTGAAACATTGATTGCCAGAGACGGCTTCAGTCTTTTCGAAGCATTGGATATTGTGTTTCCACCAATTGTAAATGAAATTAAGAGCTACCCAGCCCATCTGCAGGACCTGTATGCCTACATTCGTGAAACATGGGGCCACTTCTCTCAAGGACCTGCCGGAATCATTTCCCGCAACAAGGATGAGGCGGTATTCAGCCTGGATGCTCTGGGCTTGCGTCCTCTATGGATGCTACAGACCGAAACTTCCTATTATTTCTCTTCTGAGCCTGGGATTATTCCAACAAGCGAATATACAGCAGAACCTAAGCCTTTCTCCCCTGGGGAAAAGGTCGGGATGAAGTGGCAAGGTGATGATATTAAGGTATATGACTATCATGCCTATCAGGAGGAAGTCTACAAACGATTCAGCGGCAAGTTTGAAGTGAAGAATTTTGCAGCCAGATTGCAGACACCTCAATTGGAGCCGATTGTCACGGTTTCGCCGCTTCCAAAGGTCCATAACGGACATTACGCTGCATTCGGCTGGGATCGAGAGCATATTCAGCTAGTGGAACAGATGGCGGAAAAAGGTGCAGAACCGATCCGTTCCCTAGGACATGATGTGCCACTTGCTGCGATGAACCCTGGTAGAAACAATATAGCAGACTTTATCAAGGAAAGTGTGGCTGTTGTCACAAACCCTGCCATAGATCGTGATCGTGAGACGGAACACTTCTCCACAAGAACGGTCCTTGGTGCAAGGCCAATTTTAAGAAAAGAAGACGAGGTACCGAACGATTATACATTGGAGCTTCTCTCTCCATTATTAATCGAAGGACAGGTTGGCGCAGATTGCGTGCATGCCTTGGAGCAGCCATCTTATGACCAGGTTGTGCACCAGTTCCAGACAAGAAAATTGACCTACTATCTAAATGCAACCTGTTTGGAGGACGAAGAGATCTCCTCAGCTTTAGAGCGTCTGAAATCAGAAGCCGTCGAAGCTGTGAAAAACGGAAAGACGCTTCTTGTAATTGACGATGCTCAGGCACACAAGGATGGTCAGTTATGGCTCGATCCTCATCTTGTAACGGCTGTCGTAAACCAGGAGCTGGTAGATCAGCAGTATCGCCGCCAATGTGCAATCGTTCTTCGCTCGGGTGCCATCCGTTCCCTGCATGATGTGATGGTGGCCTTGGGTCTGGGAGCAAACGCAATCAGCCCTTACCTTCTATTCGGAACGGTAAGTGATGAGACAACAACTCCAGTCGTGAATCTGTTCCAGGCGTTAACAAAAGGAATGGAAAAGGTCATTTCCACCATTGGAATTCATGAGCTGCGCGGCTATGGTCGCTTGTTCTCGGCGATCGGCTTGCATGTGGAGCTGGAAAAAGCTTTAGGAATCGTCAACTTCCTCGGCTCCGATCAGCTTGGCTACAATTTTGTAAAAATGAAAGAGGATGCAATAGAGCGTGCAAAGGAATTTGAAGATGAGAAATCGCGCCCAGGTAAATCGTTCCACCTCTTCCCTCGTATCTGGAAGGCAATCGGGGATGTTGCAAAAAATGGGACCTACGATGATTATCGCGAAAAGTTGAACGAACAGGAAACAACCAATCCCATTACCATCCGTCATCTTACCGACCTGAAGGTATCTGACAAAAAGCTGCCTAAAGAAAAAGTGAATATCGGGGTGGGTGCACATAGCCTTCCATTTGTGATTGCGTCCATGTCCTTCGGCTCGCAAAATGAGGTGGCTTTCAGAGCCTATGCCGAAGCGGCTGACCGACTGAACATGATCAGTCTCAATGGAGAAGGCGGGGAAATCAAGGATATGCTCGGTAAATATCCGAAAACCCGCGGACAGCAGGTAGCATCCGGGCGTTTCGGTGTCAATGCGGAGCTCCTGAACTCCTCGAACCTTCTGGAAATTAAAATCGGGCAAGGAGCAAAGCCTGGTGAAGGCGGACACTTGCCTGGATCAAAAGTAACGGCGAAGATCGCAGAGGCGCGTAATGCAACAATCGGGTCCGACCTGATCTCGCCATCCAATAACCATGACATCTATTCAATAGAAGATTTGGCACAGATGATCGCCGAATTGAAGACTGCGAATGACCAGGCGAAGGTCGCGGTAAAAGTTCCTGTTGTGCCGAACATTGGAACAATCGCGGTCGGTATCGCCAAAGCAGGTGCAGACATTATTACCATCAGCGGTTTTGACGGCGGAACAGGTGCTGCGAGAATTCACGCCCTGCAGTATGTCGGACTCCCTGTGGAAATCGGCGTGAAGGCTGCGCACAACGCCCTTATCGAATCCGGCCTGCGCAACAAAGTCGAAATCTGGGCGGACGGCGGAATCAAGAGTGCGCTCGATGTCATGAAAGTGATGCTGCTTGGGGCAAACCGCATCGGCTTCGGTACACTTTCCATGATTGCCATCGGCTGTACGACTTGCCGCGGCTGTCACCTGGATACATGCCACGTCGGAATTGCGACTCAGATCGAAACGGAAGCACAGGCAAAGGACCATGGCCTGCGCCGCTTCGTACCACGCCAGTCCGACCTTGCAGTACAAGGGCTGATGAACCTTTTCACTGCCTTTGGCGACGAGCTGAAAGCACTGACAGGTTCACTCGGCTTCAACAATCTGCAGGATATCGTCGGCCGCTCCGACCTGCTTGAACAGGTACGAGGAACAGAAGCACTCGACTTATCCAACCTTCTGCACACATTGGATGTACCGCAGATGGCACAAAAAGAAGTTGCAGCAAGCATGGAAAAAGAAAAGCTGTTGGTTGCTGCCGGCGCTGAATACCTCGATTATCAAGAGGATCAGCTGCACCAATCCAGACAGTTTGACGCAGTAACAGCAGAGCAGCGAGTTCTTGGCAGCAGAGTTTCCTGCCATCGTGTCCGAGGTCGCTTGGACGGCTCCTATCTGCAGCTTCCGGATGTGGAACTGAGCTATAGAAAAGGATCCATTCCAGGCAACGGCCTTGGCGCCTACAACTCCAGCGGCATCAACATCGTTGTGGAGGGTGGTGCACAGGATGGAATCGGTAAAACAGCCTTTGGCGGAAGCATTTCCGTCTTTAAATACAAAGGCAAGAACGGTACCCTCTACAATGGCTCAGTCGGAAAAGGCTTTGGCTATGGCGCCCAAAAAGGTGCGCTTGTGGTTCAAGGGAATGCAGATGCCCGTGCAGGAATCCGCCTTTCCGGCGCCGACATGATCATCGGGGGGAAAGTGACAACCCCGATTCCGGAAAAAGAGCACGGTAACCTTGGAGTCAATGCCAATATCAAAGGTTTTGCTTTTGAATACATGACTAATGGCCGCGGCCTTGTCATGGGAGACCCTGGTCCTTGGATCTGTGCCGGTATGACGGGAGGCGCTGTCTATCTTCGCCACCAGCCGGAAATGGGCTTAACCAAAGATGCCCTACAGCGCAGAATCGCCAAGGGTGCAAAGGTAAGCATCGAACCCTTGAATGTGACAGGGAAAAAAGATGTAATCGAGCTCCTCTCCATCTACCATGATTCCCTGCTCAAGCAAGGGCAGTTCGATGAGGCGAATGAAGTGAAGCTGATGCTCGAAGATCCAGGAAGCTACTTCCTTCAAGTGAATCCAATGAAAGAACAGGCAGATCCAGCAGTTTCAACGGAATAATAATATTGATGAGGTCAGTCACCAATTTGGTGCTGACCTTTTCTTTTTGTTGAGCTTTAGGATAAATCCACGACCAGAATGAAATAGTAAGAAAGATTACTTATTTAAGGCGGTTGATACTAGTGGAAAGATTAATGATTCGCGGTCTATTTTTATTATGTGTTTCCCTGTTCCCTTTTGCTGTAAAAACTCCCAAGTATAAAGAAATGCTTATAGTTTTCTTTTCCAAAGGCGTACTCTCGATCTTGCTTGATACATTCGTGGTGAATACAGGGAGAGTAAAATACCCTATACGGCCTATGCCAAAAATCTTTAGCACTAACATTCTTTACGATTTATTGTTTTTTCCTTTACTCAGCATCTTTTGGGTCAGGCAGACCTATCATGATAAACTGCCATACATACTATTGAAAAGCATGACTTGGAGTGTACCTATGAGCATCCTGCAATGGTTCATGGAGAAAAAGACAGATCTGTTTGAATGGAAAAAATGGAGCATCCTCCATACTTTTGCAAGTGTTAATTTCACCTTGTTCACGATACGAGCTCTTGTTGGTCTTGTTAAGATATTCAATAGGAACTCTTCATCGGAAGCACCAATCACATTGGAATAAAATCGACTGTGAAAACAGAACGTCAGATTTTTCGGCGATCTGTTTTTTTTATTTTCCATTAACTTATTGCAGGACACATGGAAACCGTGTATAGTACATTAGTGTTCTAAAGACACAATCAAATTTTCCGAAAATCTTACATAAAGTTTGAACTGAACTAAAGTAGGTTATATTATTCGGAAGAACAGGAAAGGAATTACTTTACCATGAAACTTGGTGCCAGAATAGTCAAGACCGGTATAGCTATCACGCTCGCATTGTTTGTAGCGCAATGGCTAGACGTACCTACCCCATTCTTTGCGGGAATTGCGGCGATCTTTGCTATCCAACCATCAATCTACAAGTCCTACCAATCCATTATTGAACACGTTCAGGCAAACCTGATTGGAGCCTTTTTAGCGATCATTTTCGGTTTGATTTTCGGCCATGATCCATTCATTATTGGATTGACCGCAATTTTTGTTATTGGAATCAATTTAAAATTGAAAATAGAAAACACCATCCCATTAGCTTTGGTGACTGTAATCGCGATCATGGAAAGCCCCGGCGAAAACTTTTTGGAATTCTCCTTGATTCGCTTCTCCACCGTCATGATCGGTATCCTATGCGCATTTCTCGTGAATCTGATCTTCCTGCCTCCAAAGTATGAAACAAGGCTATACTATAAGGTGAAGGAAACGACCGAGGATATTTTAAAATGGATCCGTATAAGTATGCGTCACGCTTCCGAACACAATCTACTTAAGACAGATATTGAAATGCTGCGCCAGCGACTATCGAAATTAGAGCAGTTATTCCTACTATATAAAGAAGAGAGAACGTATTTCCCAACAAGTAAAAGTGCAAGCTCCAAGGCCCGGAAGCTTGTCATTTTCCGGCAATTGATCTTGACGAGCAACCGTGCGCTTCATACATTGAAAACACTGCATCGTCTGGAAAATGAGCTTCACCACATGCCAAGCGAATATCAGCATTACCTGAAGGCAGAGCTAGATCATCTGGTCAACCTGCATGAACAGATCCTGTTGAAATTTGTAGGAAAAATCAAGCTTCACAATACATCCGAAATGTACGAAGAGGAATTGTTCAATAAACAGCAGTTCATTGATGAATTTATGCTCCATAAAGAGGAGTATCAAGTCTGTGAGGTAAAGTGCGACGTCTGGTACCACCTGTTCCCGCTCGTTTCCAAGATCATCGATTACAATGACCAGCTTGTACATTTAAATAAGCTGATTGACAGCTTCCAGAACTATCATAAGTCCGAAAATGAATTTGAAATAGGGCAGCGTGAAGAGGAATAGGTTAAATGATGCACTTCCCAATGATTGGGGAGTGTTTTTTGTATTATTTGGCGGAGTTTGCGACAAGCTGAGGTGAGTTCGTGCCAAACAACTGAGAGTTGATGCCAAACTGGGCAGGGTTCATGCCAAACCTCAGAAGATGCCTACTTTTGCACATCTGTTATAGAAAATAAGCCCCCGGCAACCAAACGTCGCCAAGGGCATGTGACACTTTACTTTTATACAATCTCCTGAATATTGAACAGATGATAATAGTTCCCCTGCTTTTTCATCAATTCCTCATGGCTTCCGATCTCCACGATTTCACCATGCTCCAGCAGGACGATTCTGCTTGCATGGGTAATCGTCGACAATCGGTGTGCCACAACAAATGTCGTCCGGTTAGACGCAAGACGCTCAAGCGATTCCTGAATCAGATGCTCGCTTTCCAGGTCCAGTGCAGACGTCGCTTCATCCATGACAAGAATCGGAGGATTTTTCAAAAATACCCGAGCAATTGTCACACGCTGCTTCTGTCCGCCCGAGAGCTTTACTCCACGTTCTCCAACCTTCGTTTCATAACCCTCAGGCAGGTTGGATATGAAATCGTGGGCATTGGCCGCTTTTGCCGCTTCGATGATTTCTTCCATCGTGGCATCAGGCTTCCCGAGCGCGATGTTTTCTCGTACAGAATCACTGAAAAGGATATTATCCTGAAGAACGATTCCGATCTGTTTGCGAAGCGACTGGACCGTTACATCGCGAATATCCACTCCATCGAGTTTGATGGAACCCTCCGTCACATCGTAGAATCTCGGAAGCAGACTGACCAGTGTCGACTTTCCGCCGCCGCTCATGCCGACAAGGGCGATTGTTTCCCCTTCATCGACCTGCAAGTTGATATTCTTAAGCACATAAGACTCTTTTTCCTCATATCTGAAGGACACATTTTCAAATCGGACATCTCCACGTGCAGTCTGGCTTTCTTTTGCATCGGTCTTATTGGTGATGTCATATTTCTCATCCGCAAATTCAAAGACACGGTCCATTGAAGCAAGTGACTGGGTTAAAGTCGTCGACGAATTGATGAGACGTCTTAATGGATTGTAAAGGCGGTCAATATATGCCACAAACATGACCATCTCCCCGACAGTCAATCCTCCGTTAATTACCTGGTAACCTGCATAGCCGATTACCAAAAGCGGTGCGATATCGGTGATTGTATTGACTACAGCAAATGTTTTGGCGTTCCAGCTAGTATGTACAAGGGCTTTGGTCAGGAAATTACTGTTCTGCTTTTGAAATTGCTCCTGTTCGTAATCCTCAATGGCCATGCTTTGAATGACCGGCATCCCTTGGACCCTTTCATGCAGATGCCCTTGAACCTCGGCCAATGCCTGGGAACGGACACGGGTCAATTCCCTTAAGCGGCTATAAAAGTACTTTATGGAAAAGCCGTACAAAGGGAAGAGCATAATAGACACAAGCGTCAAGGAAAAATCGACCTGGAACATGATGATGATGACTACAAGGATGGTAGCGAGGTCCAACCAAAAGTTCATCAATCCCGTAATGACAAAGTTCTTTGTTTGTTCCACATCATGAATGACACGCGAAATGATTTCACCTGCACGATTGTTTGAATAGAATCGGAGGCTTAATCGCTGAATGTGATCAAACAGCTTGTCCCGCAAGTCATATAGAATTTTGCTCGCTGTCCATTGGGCGAAATATTGTCTGTAATATTCTATTGGTGGTCGTAGTACAAGGAAGACAGCAAAGATCGACCCCATTATCAGGAGCAGTTCATTTGTTTTTTCCGTTGCAGATCTGCCATCTGTCAGTAGAATGTCGTCCACAATATATTTCAATAATAAAGGTATCAATAAGGGCAAACCGAATTTCATTAGTCCTATAAGGATGGTACCGACAATTTGCCACCGATACGGTTTGACAAATTTCATGTACCGCTTCACACTGCTCAAAGGTATTTCTCCTCCTTGGAAAGGCTCTTTCCATCTAGTTTTTTCTATTGTGATCAATTCATCCAAATAAACACAAAAAAGGCCTGGCAAGTGCAAAAATACTTGTACCAGCCGCCTTTTTATACGCCATGCCTATTTATCCACGGTAAGTTAAATAGCGCTCATACCATAGGTCGATAAAGTCTGGTGCAAAAGGACCTTTTCTCTGTCGTATCCACGAAATCAACGTGTTTACGTTCGTCTTAAGGATCTTGTCAATGACATCTGGATATTTCATCTCATTGCGGTGCTTTTCATATTCATCCTCGTCGAGCAAAATAAACGTCATATCCGGAAATACTTTAATATCCAGGTCATAATCAATATATTTAACCGCTTCATCATCTGCTATGAATGGTGAGCTGATATTGCAATAATAATACACACCATCTTCTCTGATCATGCCAATGATGTTAAACCAATGTCTAGCATGGAAATAACAAATTGCAGGCTCCCTTGTCACCCAAGTTCTCCCGTCTGATTCCGTTACAATTGTTTTATCGTTTCCACCAATAACAAGGTTTTGCGTCCCTTTTAACACAGTAGTCTCATCCCACACTCTGTGAATGAGTCCGTTGTGCTTGTAACTATGTATTTGAATCGTTTCTCCTTCTTTGGGACAACCCATCCTTCTCCCCTTCTTTCATTTGTGCCGCCCATCTCTAAAAAGCAACCTTTTTTATTATTATAACGGTAACTACCAGATTTTAAAACAAAAGAGCCATCTTTCTATGAGAGAAGATGCCCCTTTTTGGATATTATTCATGCTTTTCATTAGTATTTTACCGATTCGGGTACAGATTTCAGCTTAATTCCTGAAAATGGTAGGATTTTATCGCTTCCTCTGTCTGATTTTCAAATATCAGCTGAATGTCCCTCAGATCCTTTTTCATCTGCGCAATATCATCTTTAAGCGCTCTCAGCTTATAGGCCGCCTCCTGAATATCATTAAGCTGACGCTCCACCTTCTGGCACCGTTCTATCTCAGACTGCAAATACAGCAGCCTATCCATCGTCTTCAACTGCTCCGCCACCGCCAAATCAAACCTATCCATGCACATTCCTCCCAGCTCTAATCTCTTCCTATGTAACATTCTTTCCCCACTCCTCAAACCCTTTGACAACATCTGTAGACACATTAGAACTTTTGTCGATATAAAAAATTTTTCAATAGGGGGCCAGACCCCGGCAGGAATTTTCTCCTCGACCACGACGAAGGGCACTCCCCATCGGTAGGATAAGGAGTGCCCTGATTTGTTACATATTAAGAGTTTTGTTGGTTTTGTTGGTTTTTCTGCGCTTGAGATTGAGCGTTTTGTTGTCTTACTTGTTGAGCGTTAGTTTCGCTCGCGAACTCAGCACCATACTGTTGTTGTTGGTTTTGAGAAGCGTTTTGTTGTTTTACGTGTTGTACGCTAGTACCAGATGCAGTTTTACCTGCTTGGTTTTGTTGGTTGTTGTTTGCCATTGTTTATCACCTCCACGAATTTTAAGATAACCAAGAGGTGATAAAACTATGTCAAAAAATTTAAAAATTCTTTTGGTATATTTTAGACGAGTAGGGACCTTCCTCCGTCCACAATGATTGTCTGGCCACGAATCATGCTTGCCTGATCGGATAGAAGGAACAATACGGTGTTAACCAGATCTTCCGGCTCCACCATTCGCCCTGCAGGAGTATTTTTCTTCGCATCCTCCAGTAATTCTTCACGGTTCGGGAAATGCTTCAGTGCATCCGTATCCACCGCTCCACCTGAAACAGCATTGACTACAATATTCTTGTCTGCCAGTTCCACTGCCAGGTAACGGGTCAGCGCTTCGATTGCAGCTTTGGACACACCAACAGTCGTATAGTTCTTCAAATAGCGGATGGAACCCAATGAACTGATGCTGACAATTTTCCCTCCTCCAACAGCCTCCATGCGCTTAGCGGCTTCCTGCGCGAGGAAAAGGAGTGCCTTGGAGTTTATATTCATTGTCCAATCCCAGTGAGATTCCTCCAGCTCCATCACATGACGAAGAACACCTGATGCTGCATTGCTCACCAATAGGTCTAGGCGGCCAAACTCCTCATCGATCTTCACAAACATTTCCCTGATTTTCTCCGGCTGTCCTACGTTCGCTTTGACTATCAGCGTTTTCACACCCAACTGTTCGATTTCCGTAGCCGTTTCCTGTGCCGCCGTTTTGCTGCGGTTATAATTGATCACAATGTTATAGCCCTGCTTTGCCAGCTCAAGGGCAATCTTTTTCCCTATTCCTCTACTGCTTCCTGTAACTAAAGCAACTTTTTCAGTCATATACAATGCACTCCTTTATGTAAAAAAAACTTACGTAATATCTTTCAGTATAGTCTTATTTGTTTCATCGAACAATAAAGGGGTAGATTTTTAATAAGGCTCTTTTCGTAAAGTTTATTGCTTTTGACCGTAAAAAATCGGCTTTTGGATTTTTTACAGCATTTCGCCCCCTTTTATTCAAAGAGAAAATATATCTATTCCACGGGAAAAGAGCACGAAAGCAAAGTTTATTACGTGTTTACGTTGGATACGTCAAAAGCAACAATGTATGCGAAAATAGCCTTTAATAAAGAGGACCTTGAAAGATTCTCATCTATAGAGGAGGGACAAACCATGTACGTAGGCAGAGACATGACCGAACTATCCATGATGGCAAAAAAGGATTGGAAGGACAGCGAGTTGGCATATTTCCACCACTCCCTACAACAGATGGTTCCATATCTGAATGTGGAAGGACAGAGCATTCATCGCGAGATCGTTGAAGAAATCGAAGCACGCGGCGGTTTGACGCGGAATGAAGCGGATTATACGCATGGAACGAGAATGAGCTACGATTGAGCCTTTTTTTGCAGAATACGGCGGGCATTATTTGTTGCCAATGAGTGTTCGCCGTGCCATCTATGCACCTTCTAGCGATTTTTACGTAACTTCTAACGATTATTCATTACTTTCTAGCGATATTGTCCATGTTCTAGCGATTCCGCTTCCCCCCCAAAAAAAAGACCCGCCCCATCAAAGGGCAGACCCTCATAAAATCACTTTTTATACTCTTTCCACATGTTCTGATGCGAGACCGGGAAAGCATATTCCAGCATCTCTTCCTCCGTGACGAGCACAACATCCTTGCGATCCGCTGGCGGTGTTCCATGAAACCTGCCAACATACACGTTGATATCCCACACCAGGTGAGTAAAGACATGGCGGATATCACAGAGATAGTCCCCCATCTCCACTTCGAGACCATACTCTGTCTTCATCAGACTCTCAAGCTGCTGTTTGGAAGTACCAAGCTCGTCCAATTTAATGAAATTCGGAAAAGCCCATAAGTTAGCAAGCAGCCCTTCACTCGGTCTTTTATGAATCAGATATCGCCCGTCTTCATTTTTGAAAATCCCAGCAATGAGAGAGACCTGCTTAGCAGATTTCTTCTTGGACTTAATCGGTAGCTCCCTCTGGACTCCCTCATGAAATGCCCGGCAATGCTCCTGCACAGGACAAAGCATACAGGACGGCGATGTCGGCGTACAAACGATCGCACCGAGCTCCATCAGCCCCTGATTAAAGAATGATGGGTTATCGCGGGAAATCAAGTCCCTGATCACCGCTTCAAACAGCTTCCGCGTTTTCGGTTTGGCGATATCCTCTCTGATATGCAGCACACGGGAAAGCACCCTCATGACATTACCGTCGACAGCCGGCTCCGGCACTCCATAGGCGATGCTCAAAATTGCACCTGTCGTATAGGGGCCCACACCTTTTAAGGTTGAGATCTCTGCCGCATTATTCGGGACGACACCACCATAGCGCTCGTGGACCTCCCGAACTGCACTCTGCAGATTTCGTGCGCGCGAGTAATATCCTAGCCCCTCCCACGCCTTAAGCACCTTATCCTCAGCAGCGTTCGCTAAACTTTCAATGTTTGGGAACTGTTCAATAAAGGAATTAAAATAAGGAATGACTGTATCTACTTTTGTTTGCTGGAGCATGATTTCGGAAACCCATACCTTATAGGGATCCTGATCCTTTCTCCAAGGCAGATCACGTTGTTCCTGAATGAACCAATTGATTAGATCGTTGCGAAAGCCGGCAATCTCAAAACCCTTAAGCAACTCGTGTTGTGTTTGTTTGTTATCCAAAATAAACCTCCGGGATTAGCTTATAATTTTTAAACCGATGTATTGTATCGCACCTCTTCTTGTATCCATACATTGTGAGAGGTCATGGAATACTCCATCAATTGCCGAAGCCCTCAGCTCCTTCATTGCAAAATAATGAGACTCTGTCGGCAATAGAAAAGTTTCCGTGTAATAAGTGTTGCCGCTGTTCTGGTATGATATTTTCGTCCAGCGAATCTCTTTTGCACCAAGTTCTTTCATGACACCAATGACATTTTTCATCGTCGCTTCATATTTTTGTATGACAGTATCCTTTATAGGATATTCGATGAAAATTTGCAACGGTTTTGTTACCATGTTTGAAAACACCCCTTTTGTTTAACAATAACAAGAAAAGAAAGTTCGTACAGCAAGGTGAAAAGTCACACTATAAAGGAGGCCGACCATTGGATACTGGAACACATGTGGTGATGGGAATAGCACTTGGATCCATGGCGACCATCGATCCTTATGTTGCAAGCAATCCCGAAACCGCTACAGCGATAATGATTGGAGCTATCATCGGGTCGCAGGCTCCTGACATGGATACGATTCTAAAATTGAAAAACAATGCAAAATATATACGAAATCACCGTGGCATCACACATTCCATCCCGGCAGTTTGCCTTTGGCCACTTGCTATCACTGCTGGAATCTATGCATTCATCCCACAAGCGGATTTGCTCTATCTATGGATTTGGACATTTATAGCCGTAATCCTGCATGTTTTTGTCGACATTTTCAACGCTTATGGAACACAGGCGCTCCGTCCTTTTACACATAAGTGGGTGGCGCTTGGAATCATCAATACATTTGACCCGATAATCTTCAGTCTGCATATCGTTGGATTTATACTGTGGGGATTCGGTTTTCATCCAGGTTACACCTTCCTGGTAATTTACATCATACTTGTCGGATATTATGTGCTTAGGTACTGGATGCAGCAAAGGGTGATCCAGCAGGTGCGGAATGTGATTCCGAACATGACGAATACCATTATCTCGCCAACTCTGTATTTCAATCAATGGCATTTGGCCATTACGGCAAAAGAGAGCTTCTATGTGGCCCGTGCGGTGAAGAATCAAATCATCATTCATGATACGTTTGAAAAGGTGCCTTTACCTGAGACTGCCGTCATCGAGGCGGCAAAATTCGATGACAACGTCTCGGCATTTCTATCCTTTTCCCCTGTTTATCGTTGGGAGATGGAGGAATTCTCGGATCATTACGAAGTCCGCTTTATCGATCTTCGCTATCGAAGCAAGGACTACTATCCATTCGTTGCAGTGGTACAGCTCGACCTGGATCTCCATATCGTCAGCTCCTACACAGGGTGGATATTCAGTGAGGATAAGCTTAGAGAAAAGTTGGAGATTATTCCAAATTAAAAAGAATGACCCGATCCTACTCATTCCAGGATCGGGTATTTATTAATGGGAAATCGAATCTCCACCGGCCTCGAGCAAATGCTTGTACTTCGGGTTTGTCGAAAGGAACTCATGAAGTGTCTCGCCGTGACGGTCAATGATGCTCGCCACCATTCTTTCAGTCATTTCTTTTCCTTTATACTCATATCCGGCTTTTGCATAGGTGCTCTCAAAATCCTCCCACAAAAGCTCGACCCACGTACGGGCCTTTTCATACGTCAACGCAGGATTCTTCCCCAAAAGCTGCTCTGCCAGGCGCTCAAAATATTCTTCCAATAAAAACACCTCTTCTGGTTTCATTTGACTGTCCCTATCATCACATATTTCGGGGGTGAAAATCCAATATTAATGATAGGGGCCTGACCCTCACCGCTTTAAAGCGCTAAGAGGGTCTGGCCCCTATCTAAAGGGAGGCGATACGATTGAGGAACAAAGCGAAGAACTTTCCTAACCCGAATGACAATAAGTTTGAAGGGGAAGGCAGAGCAAAAGCCGAGTTTGCATCTAAACGCGCGAATGGGACGATCAACACACATCCTCAAGAGAGAATGCGTGCGTCCGGCGCAAGGGAAGATGGCACCTATTAGATTTCTTCTATCCTAGGAGGGACTTAGCATGGGCAAACAATCAGGTAGAGCCTTTTATAACAATCAATCCGCAACAAAAGCAAATCCGTTTCCACAGCCTTTTGCGAGCGTGAAGCATGCGTATAACCAAGTGAACGGCCAGACAACACAGGCCCAAAATACGCAGATCCTGGAAGTTCAGACCCGCAAAAGATCTTAACTGTAGGCTCTTTTCCTAAAGTTTGAATTTTTTGTCCTTGTTATAAGAACAAAAAATTCAAATAAAAAAAGCGAACAAACCGGAAAAGAGCACGAAAGTAAAGTATATTGCGTGTGTATGTTGCATACGTCAAAAACAACAATGTATGCGAAAACAGCATAACTGTAAAAGAGTAGCAAAAGAGGCATATCCCCTCTCTGCTACTCTTTTTTCATTAACATCGATATCGGCAGTCCCTCTTCGTCCCTGCTGACCACGTTTCCGCGAACTCTGTGCCCCCATGCAAACACACCATTCATATAATCTATTTCAAAGAATACACCAGGGTCCCCTTCAATTTCGTACATCTCTCCAGACTTGTAGTCATCCGGATTAAGCATATATGCTTTTGCCATTGTTATCTTTCGTTCGAGTACGGCAAATTCATTGACTATGCCGAGCTGCTCTGCTTTTCGCGCCTTTTCCTTCAATGTTGAAATCTCCTGATGCAGTTCATGCGGTGTCATTTGGCTGTATCGTTTATCCTGTTCCACTTGCTTTCCCCCTACATTTTCTATATAAAGTAAGAATAGCACGGTTATTTGGCAAAACAAAGCGAAATTGCCTCAGAAGGATAATACATAGAGGAGTGTTGCACAACATGAAAACCATTCTTATTACTGGTTCCGGGACAGGTCTGGGTAAAGAACTTGCACTTGGATATGCGAAAAAAGGGCATAAGATTATCCTGACAGGAAGACGGGAAGCGCCTTTAAAAGAGGTACAACAGCTTATCCTTCAAGGGGGAGGCCATGCTGAGGTCTTCACCCTTGACCTGACCAAGCATGAATCTATCCAAAAGGCAGTTTCCGCCATCATAAAAAATCATTCTGTATCCTTTCTTATCAATAATGCCGGCGCCGGCTGCTTTGGTCCTTTAACGGAGTTATCAATAGCGGAAATAGACCTTGCCGTACAGACCAATGTTCTTGGCACCATATATCTGACAAAAGAATTTCTTCCTCACCTGTTGGAACAGAACGAGCCGAAGATCATGAACATCATCTCGACTGCAGGGCAAAAAGGGAAGGTCAATGAAAGCGTGTATGTAGCAAGCAAGTTTGCCGTACGCGGCTTTACCGAGAGTCTTCAAAAGGAGCTCGAAGGCAGGGTTACCATTACAGCCACTTATATGGGAGGCATGGACACGCCATTCTGGGATGAAACAGACCACATCAAGGACAAGTCACGCCTGAAATCACCACAGCAGGTGGCCGAGATTATTATCAGTCAGGACAGTCAGTTGGAGATTAATGTGTAAGGAATCTTGAAAGTACTATACTAACAAAGAGGTCTTCAGTTAGATGAAGACCTCCTTGTTAGTATTCAGCCGCTTCGTTTTCCTCAAGCCACCGATCAATCAAATCCATTGTGAAGCCCTTGCGGTAGAGGGCTCCCTTCATTTTCATCTTATACTCATAGCCCTCAAGCTTCGCGTATTTGCGATGGTATTTGTCCGCCTGCTTGTTAATCGCGTCCCATTCTTCAGAATCATCCTCTGCAAGGGAAGCTTCCTCTATGGCCACCTTGATGACAGAAAAAGAATAGCCCTTTCTCATCAATGCCTGCTCCACCTTCTGGATCATGATTTTAAAGGCATCGTTTTTATATTTCGGACTGTATTTATGGACCAATTTTATCGCATGCTCAAGCTCCTCTTCTTCGCTGTATTCCATTAGGGCGTCTTCAATCGTATTTTTTGCCACCCCTTTTTCCATCAACTCCTGTGAAATGACCTGTCTTCCCTTTAAAGTGGTCTGGACTTGGGTCCGGACATAGGCAACTGCAAACTCTGCATCATTCAAATAGCTCTGCTCCTTCAGCTTGACGATGATTTCTTTTATGACAAACGGTTCGATTTCCTTTTCATTCAGATACACCTCTATCTCCTTCTCCGTTCTCATCCGGAAGGAAAGGTAATGTACAGCTGACAAATAGGCCTTATTGATCTGGTCGCTGTAAAGGATTTCTTCTATATCAAGCTCATCGATTTCTTTTCCTTTTACAAGCTGGAACTTCAGGAGTGTCGACTCATAAACTGCAAATGCGTATTCTCCGTCAAGAAAAATATTGAAGCGTTCCTTGTTTTTTTGCTGAACCGATATTTTCGTAATTTTTTGCATAGCGTTTTTCACCCCGTTTTTGGTATGTAGCACATTGGTACGTATTGAATAAAGGATATTTAGGGAAAAGGACTAATAGTATAAGTAAGATATTTTAGAAAGAGAGGATGAATGAGATGAAGATCGCGATTGCAGGCGGAACTGGGCTTGTAGGATCAGCCTTGACGGACTATTTAGTGGAAAAAGGACATCATCTATATATTTTAACGCGAAACAGCTCGAATAAAAAGCAAAAACCTGAAGTACGGTTCGTGGAGTGGCTAAAAGATGGCACCACTCCGGAAAAAGAATTGGAAGGAATCGAGGCTTTTGTCAATCTGGCTGGGGAATCCATCAACAGTGGACGATGGACCGATGATCAAAAACGCAGAATTGTCGAGAGCAGAATCTCCTCCACCAAAGAGATCAACCGTATAATTGGATCACTCGGAGAAAAACCGGGGGTCCTGGTCAACGCAAGTGCCATAGGTTATTACGGAAACAGCGAAGACAAAACCTTTACCGAAAGTGATACCACGCCAGGATCCGGCTTTTTGGCGTCAACAGTCCTTGCGTGGGAAAAGGAAGCGGAGCATGCCAGGCAGCTTGGAGTCAGAACCGTCTTTACCCGATTCGGGATCGTATTAGATAAAGAGGAAGGCGCCCTTCCAAAAATGCTTCTCCCTTATAAAATGTTCGTTGGCGGAAAAATTGGAACCGGTGAGCAATGGATGTCATGGGTGCACATCAAGGATGTTGTCGGTGCCATTGCTTTCT
Organism: Sutcliffiella sp. NPDC057660; assembly: GCF_042800035.1. Taxonomy (NCBI): domain Bacteria; kingdom Bacillati; phylum Bacillota; class Bacilli; order Caryophanales; family Bacillaceae; genus Sutcliffiella; species Sutcliffiella sp. NPDC057660. The sequence continues at coordinate 105,452 of NZ_JBHVHV010000016.1, read as the reverse complement.
GTCTGGAAAACAAGGAATTGGATGGCCCCGTCAATGTTACTGCTCCCTCCCCGATGAAAATGAAGGATTTCGGGAAAACACTTGGGAGAGTGATGGGCCGTCCGCATTGGTTCCCGACTCCCGGCTTTGCTCTTAAAATCGCTTTAGGTGAGATGAGTGAGCTTGTGTTGGAGGGACAAAAAGTGCTGCCGAAAAAACTGGAGCAGTACGGCTATAAATTCTTTTATATTCATCTTGATGACGCTCTGTCCGACATATTACAATCAAAATAAAGACAAAAAAAGTAGGAGCTTCATAATGAATATAGTTATTTTTAAGCATGCAACCATCTATCCGATCACCTCACCGCCTCTATACGATGCAGATGTGAGAGTCGAAAACGGTAAGATAATGGAGATAGGAATCGGTTTACCGCTCCCGCCTGAAGGGGTAGTTATTGAATGTAGGGGGAAGTATCTGTTCCCCGGTTTTATTGATGTCCATACACATCTTGGCCTTTATGATGAAGGAACGGGCTGGGCCGGCAATGATGCCAATGAAACCATCGAGCCGCTAACGCCCCACATTCGGGCATTGGACGGGGTGCATCCCCTTGATCAAGGTTTCCAGGACGCGATCGGGGCAGGTGTGACAACCGTTCATATTATGCCCGGGAGCGCCAATGTGATAGGCGGCACCACCTCTGTCATCAAAACTCGTGGTGTTAATATTCAAAAGATGCTGTTGAAGGAGACTGCCGGATTGAAGGTCGCTTTTGGGGAAAATCCAAAGCGAATCCACAGTCACGGCAACAAGGATTCCATCACAAGAATGGGTATTATGGGCATGCTTCGTGAAGCGTTCCATCAAGCTAGGCACTACGATAATACGGATAACTTGCGAGTCAAGCCAATCATTATGGCATTGGAACGTAAGATTCCCGTAAAAATCCATGCTCACAGAGCGGATGATATCATTTCCGGTATCCGTTTTGCAGAGGAATTCGATCTCAGATTTACGATTGAACACTGTACAGAAGGGCATTTGATTGTAGACGAACTCAAAGACAGAAATTTGCGAGTCTGTGTCGGACCTACCCTTACCCGCAAGTCCAAGATCGAGCTGAAAAATAAAAGCTGGAAGACCTATCAAAGTCTCGCTGACAATGGTGTCGAGGTTTCCATTACCACCGATCATCCATATACTCCGGTTCAGTACTTGAATGTCTGTGCCGCCCTGGCAGTGAGAGAGGGATTGGATGAGCAAAAAGCACTGGAAGGAATTACGATCACGGCTGCAAAAAACATTGATGTAGCGGACCGGGTCGGGAGCATTGAAATTGGCAAGGATGCCGATTTGGTCCTATGGTCCCATCACCCTTTCCAATTCCTCGCAAAGCCTGTCGTGACAATGGTTGAAGGTGAAATAATTTACCAAAAAATTTAACAAAAAAGTAGTATCTTTTTCAAATAGAATCGAGTATGATACGTAAGTAAACAAAATTAAATCAACTAACAATTTGTTTCTAAAATGTTAGGGAAGGCAAATGGTGCGCCACCAGTTTTATCTGGTTCTAGTGGGTTCGATTCCCACCCCGAAATTTTTTGTAATTTAAAAAATTTCGAGGGTGGGCCAGTCTTCACGTTACGTGACATTTCTGCCCTCAATTGGAGGGATAAGACATGCTTAAAAAACGTGATACTCACGAATCTCAGACTCTTTATGAGTTGATGGTGCACCCTGAAGTCTTCCCTTTTGTGCGTCAAAAAGCGTATTCCCACGATGAGTTTGTATTCTTGACAAAGCAGACAATCGAAGCGGAAGAGCGCGGAGAATTGATTTCACGTACCATTCTTGATGAATGGGGCACTCCAATTGGGACAATCAATCTTTTTGATGTACAGGACGGAGCCGGATTTCTTGGAACATGGCTGGGCAAGCCATACCACGGCAAAGGCTACAATCAGATTGCAAAGGATCAGTTCTTTGATGAGCTTTTCTACGAACTGGATATCCAATCCATTTTCATGCGCATACGCAAAGTGAACATCCGTTCCATGAAAGCTGCGGAAAAGCTACCTTATGTAGTCCTGGCTAACGAAACGCGCAAAAGCCTCCTTGACGAGATCAACGGCGGCGAAGACATCTACAACCTATACGAAATCTCAAAAGATCTATATACCCTAAACAAAATGCGTACGCACCACGAAGTTGTCGAAGAGCATCAGCTCCGCGAAGCTTAGTTAACCATAACGGGGCCTGACCCTCAACGCTTTAAAGCGTTGAAGGTCAGGCCCCATTTTTATATTTTGGCTCTGTTACTGTCTGTGTTGATTTAAGAAGAATCTAACTGTTGATTGGAGCAAAAGGCGGAGACTCCTGCGGGAGATGGCGTTTAGTGGAGACCCCACAGGCGAAGCCGAGGAGCATTCCATCAACGCCCCGCGGAAAGCGCAGCCTTTTGCGGAAATCAACAGCGATGTTTAACAGAGCCTACATTTAATTAGTATATTTTCCCACACTTTAGAGGAAACTGTAGATAGTACATATTCTAAGGAGGGTTTTGAAATGGTTGAAAAGAAACGAAAAGAAAGAGTAAAAAACTCATTAAGCAGCATGCAGGAAGTGACCTACTCCAGAGAATTCAAAGCGGCTGATCGCGTTGGCGGCTATTCGCAGAAGCGCCGTTAAAACAAGTTAACAACCATTAACTCCCTCTTATCACGATAAGGTTTATTGGTGAAGCTACAGTGGAGGACATGAAGGGTATCTTCTTATGTCCATCACCGTCTCTGGAGGGATTCGAATGGGTCGTTCACGTGGACACAAATCAGGTGGTAAGAATAAATCTTCTCTTCCCCAAGTACCAAAAAACATGAAGACTGCAAACCAAGATGCTGAGTTTGCAAAAGAACACGGTGCAGATAACGAGATTTTAGAAGCTCAGGCCCGTGCAGCAGCTGCAGGCATTAAACGCAACAGCAAAAAGGATACATTCAAATAGGCAAGATGAAAGACGAAGGCACCACCCATCAAATTGGGTGATGCCTTTTATTTAATGTGTAGTCACGTGTTTGTTGTTCATTCCATGATCCTTGTCTTTTCGTCGCTCCTCCATTTTTTCCTTCAACACTCGAATTGCAAATCTATCTACACCGTAGAAGTGAGCCGCTGCACCTGCTGCCAGTAGGAGGATCGCTGCAGTGTATAGGATCGGGTTCGTGCTTACGGTACCGGCCAACAGGAAGTTCAAGTTCATGAATGCTGCTGCTATCAATGCCGGTACGGTCGCTAGGCCAAGGATGAGTGCTATTCCGACTAATACTTCCCCCCATGGGATGAGAATGTTGAACAAGGCTACGTTTGGCAATGCCACATTTTCAAGGAATCCGGCATACCATGCTTGGACTGCGGGGTGTGCTCCCTCCGCTTTTGCAATGGCACCGTGTAAGAATCCTTCTGCATCAAAGCTGCCGATTTTCGGAAGCCCCGCCTTCAACCATTGAATACCAAGCCAAACTCTCAAAACTGTCCATAGAATCGCCATTTGGGGTCCTCTTAACCATTTCATAACTCATTCCTCCTAAGGTTTTGCATGTGAATGTTTTCACATACATCTGTAAAAAAATATGAATTTGGTGATTAGCCGGCTAGCTGAAAAATTTTCCTAGAAAGTTTGTGAAATTCTTCACTTACTTTCTATCTTTACTATAATCCTTTTTTCCAGTTCTTACAATAGGTTTGAGCAACAGTTCACAAATAGTTCAAAATATTTATATATGTTAACAAATGTTGTCCACACTCTTGTGGATAGTGTTAATAAATTAGATAAGACCTATTATATCAATATATTTTAAAATTATGATTGTGAATAATATTTCGTGGAAAACAGAACTCTAGCCTGTTGATAATGTGGATAAACGTGTGTATATCTTATTTCCCAGCACTTCTGCTTGTTGATAACTCTGAGAAACGCTGTGAATGACCAAATTTACCCTTTCTCTAATGCTGCTTTTTGCCTATTTCTAAATAATTATAAATTTTCTAACTATTTTCCAGTGATACTAAAAATATATAAGCCAAACTAAGAGAGAGATTGCCCAATTTAAGGTAAAATAGAAGTATCCATTGAAATTGCAAACGGAGTGTTGTTATGAGCAGATTTATGATCGGACTAGATATCGGAACAACCACCGCAAGCGCAGTTATTTTCACACCACAGGGCGAGGTTGTTTCGGAATATGAATGCGCCTATTCCACCTATCATCCTAAGCCAAGCTGGTCGGAGCAAAATCCTTTGGAAGTGGAGAAGGCGGCACGTGAAGCCATTACCAATTCCATGCGGCAGAACAATCTCATTGCCTCTGACATTATCGGCTTAAGCATCTCAAGTCCCATGCATTCTTTATTATGTATAAATGAAAAAAACGAACCGATTTCACCGTTAATAATTTGGTCTGACAGCAGAAGCTATCCGCAGGCTGCCATTATGAATGAGACATATGGAAAAGGGATATATGAAAATACCGGTACACCCGTTCACCCAATGTCTCCCTTCGTCAAGCTGATCTGGATGAAGGAATCGCAGTATGGTCCATATTATGAAGCAAGCCGATTCGCATCCATTAAAGAATACATTATATACAAATGGTGCGGACAATGGAAGGTAGATTATTCCATCGCTTCTGCAACCGGATTATTTAATATCCATACTCTTGAGTGGGACAGTGAAGCTCTGACGATTGCAGGCGTCCACCCTACCCAGCTTTCAACTGTCGTCCCATGCACGGAGCAGGTTGGACCGTTAGCAGCAAAGGTCGCCGATGACCTGATGCTGACAGCTGAAACACCCATTATCATCGGCTCAAGTGGCGGCGTATTGGCCAATATCGGAATCGGGGCCATTCATGATACTGAAACAGCCTTAACAATCGGATCGAGTGGAGCGATAAGAAGATTTACAACAGAACGCAAAACAGATGATCAAAAGCGTACCTTTCAATATATTTTCACAAAAGAGCACAGCATTATTGGCGGTGCTTCGAACAATGGAACAGCTGCCCTAAAATGGCTTGCACGACAATTTTCCACCCTCACCAAAAGGGATACCATTGAGACGGCTGACCTGGAATCTCTGGCTGCCACATCAAGTGCTGGTGCGAACGGCCTTTTCTTTATGCCCTATCTAGCTGGGGAACGCGCGCCAAAATGGAATGCCAAAGCAAAAGGCGGCTGGATCGGGCTGACGCTTTCCCATAATAGTGCCGATATGATCCGTAGCGTGATGGAAAGTGTAATTTTTAATATGTATGAGATACAGGAAGCGTTAACAGAGAAAGCAGGGCCAACCAAGAAACTTCTCATCAGCGGCAGCTTTGTCCACTCCCCACTCTGGGTGCAGATGACAGCTGACATCTTTCATAAAACCGTCCTGCTTCCAAAAAGTGACCACGCAATCGCATGGGGGGCAGCGTGGCTTGGGCTCTATGCGCTAGGGAAGGTGAACTCCATGGATGAAATCAAGCAATATATTCCTATCCAGCAGGAGGTTCTACCTTCTGTAAAAAACGTCGTCATCTACGAGGAGCATTATCACCTTTTCAAGGAGCTCTACGTGAAAAATAAACCATTGTTTGCGGATTTGGATCGCTTGCAGCAATAGAATTTTTTAGCCTTTTGCGGAATTTCTTCCTGCTGAAAGGCTTTTTTGCGATTTTTGATGTGCAGTAGCAACTATAGGGTGACTAGGTTAAGCGGGGAAGCATTATTTGGTTGCTATATCAGCCGGATCACATATTTCCTCTTTAAAAACAAAAAATCGTATCAAACCGCCTCCATGAGACTGTTCGATACGATTCCCCTATATTATGCTTCTTCAACGCGGTCGCGCTTTTTGATACTTATTCCCGTAAACCCATAAAACACGCTGATCAACGGACTGAGCAGACAGAAGAATGCAAATGGCAGGTATTCCAAAACCGGCACTCCAAGTACACCTGCCATGAATACGCCACTGACTCCATATGGGATCAGGGGATTGATGACAGTCCCTGCATCCTCTAAAACCCGGGCGAGGTTCTTTTTGGAGATGCCCTGCTTTTCAAATTCCTTTTCAAAGGCATGACCTGTCAAAATGATGGACATGTATTGCTCCCCTATCGTGACATTCACTCCGATTGCGGTTGCAACAGCCGCGACGACCAGCTTTCCAGTTGATGAAATGAAGGATTGCAGCATCAGCATCACCCTATTGATGATACCAAGCTTCTGGATCAGTCCGCCCATGCTCAATGTCAATAGCACCAGGGAAACGGACCACATCATGCTTTGAATGCCACCGCGAGAAAGTATGTTATCGATGCTTTCCTCCCCTATTTCACTCTTATAGCCATTTTGCATCACATTCATGAGCTGCGTGATGGTCGTTTCAGGTTGAAGAATAAATGCCACTACTGTTCCAGTCAGAATACCAATGATCATGACAAAGATCGCCGGTACTCTTTTCATGGCAAGGCCGAACATGATCACTGCCGGCAGCAAGGCAAGCGGATGAACCAATCCGGCCGCTTTCAGTTTTTGTGGAAGCTCGGAAACCTCTCCCACCGCCCCGAGCTCAGCGGGTTTCCCGATAATGCTGAACAACACGACACATATTATAAATGCTGGAACCGTCGTCCACAGCATATGCTTGATATGGTCGAACAGGTCCACCTTGCAGACAGCCGATGCAATATTCGTTGTATCCGATAAAGGGGACATTTTATCTCCTAGAAACGCTCCTGAGATAATGGCACCAGCCACAATGGCCGGATTAAAGCCCATTGCCGTACCAAGTGCGATGAACGCAACGCCAACAGTCGATGCCGTCGTAAAAGCACTGCCGATACAGGTCCCGATGATTGCAGTCACGATAAACACGCTTGGTAAAAAGAAATCCACCGAAATGATTTGGCTGCCGAAGAAAATGAAAGTCGGAATGGTGCCGGACAGCATCCACACCCCTATCAATATTCCAATCAGAATAAATAGGAAAATCGGAATGAGCCCTTCCTTCAGGCCGCTTTTCAATCCCTCTTCAATAAATGTCCAGGACAGCTTCTTAATCAAAGCGTATACCATCAGCACGATGATAGCCACAAAGATGGGAATGTGCGGCTCCGCTTTAAATGTAAATAATGAAATCCCGATAATTAATAAAATAAGTGCAATAATGCCGATCGCCTCAAAACGGCGGATACGAAATGCTGTATGATGTTGTTCCATGTTGAATCCTCCAGTTGTTATAAAAATAGTTTGTCCTACATCTAATAGTTCACTCACATGATCAAGCCAATAAAAAAAGCCCCTCCATTCCCTAGAAACTAAGGGACGAAGAAACTCCGCGGTACCACCCTAATTAGCAAAAATACTTTGCTCACTCAGTAAAATCAATAGCTCCTGAAAACTATGTACGGTAATTCATCCATCACTGGCCTAGATTCACACTACCCATCTAGTCTCTGCTTGCTGCCCACATGATAGACTACTAAATACAAACGCTATCTTCCTATATTCCATTGCTCTACTCGGCTCAACTAACCTCTAAAAAAAGTTCGCTAACACACTTAAACGCTTAAACGCTTTTAGGTGTTAAAGTATATGTTTAAAGATATTATAGATTCTAGGGCTTGTCAATGGGAAATTTTAATAAGGTGCCTGACCCGCTCCGTATTAAAGCACTAAAGCATCACCCTCCCCGGACGCCAGAATTGACCAGTTTCTACAACCTCATTTCCTATTTTATAGGACTTTTCATCTATTTAGAGGATATGGATTGTTTATGGAGAACATAAAGGAGTGCAGATAAATGGCAAAGGGAGGAATAGATTTTTGTGCTTATTTTTCGGAAGTTCATCAATAGCATCAACAAAATAAATAATGTTTTCCTATTTTTTATGACTGTTCTGACGATCGGGGTCAGCACAATCGTCATGAGAGCATTGGAGCCAGACACCTATCCTAGTTGGTTTGATTCGTTGTGGTGGGTAATGACCACCATGACAACAGTGGGATATGGAGACTTTTATCCGACCTCTGTAGCCGGAAGGGTGTTTGCGATGGTACTATACATAATCGGAATCGGGATCTTGGGGGTCGTCATCGGGAAGATTGTGGATTCATTCAGTACGTTCAAACGATTGAAGGGGGAAGGAAAATTGAAGTTTAAGGGAAAGAATCATATCGTCATCATCGGCTGGTCCAAGAAGTCCGAGTATGCCATTAAGGGAATACTTAACAAACAGAAGTGCGAAGTGGTCATCATTGATGACTTGGAAAAAGAGCCATTTATTCACGACAGAGTTCATTTCATCTCTGGTGATGCGGCTACAAAATCGGTTGTAGATATGGCCAATGTACAGGAAGCAAAATCCGTCATCATTTTTGCAGACGATAAAATTGATAATCCCCTGCTTGTGGACGGGAAAACGATGATTTTGGCTGCGTCTGTCGAGCAGTATGCTCCTAACACGAAAACCATCATTGAAGTCCAAAAGGAAGAGCACCTAAGAAGCTTTGCCCATGTCAAAGTCGACGAATTCATCCTTTCCAATGAAGTGGTTTCCAATATGGCAGTAGATTTTTCCGCATAAAAAAAGGGCTGATCGATTCGCCCTTTTTTGCTTTTAAAAGATTTTTTATGACCTTGGCGAAAAGAGCATCACAGAGACACCGATCAGGCAGATTCCTGCTCCGATCCAATCGTAGAGGTCGGGGGCCTTTCTGTCGATTCCCCACCCCCATAATACGGATAGAACGATAAATACCCCACCATACGCAGCATAGACCCGTCCAAAAGTCGGAAAGGCCTGATAGGTTGCAATTATTCCATAAAGGACAAGCGCTCCGCCTCCGAAAACGGCCCAATACCACGGCTTGCTTTCCCGTAATGAGAGCCAGATCAGATATCCCCCTCCTATTTCCGCTAATCCTGCTAATAAAAATAAGATAATGGTGTTCAGCAAATACCAACACTTCCTCTATCTGGTTTCAAACTTTCACAAACACCGGCACCTTTAAAACAAAGCTTGTCTGCTCTTCCGTAGAATGGCAATAGATCTCTCCATCATGCTTCTCGATGAGTTTTTTGCAGATATAGAGTCCTATTCCAGTTCCAAGGTCCTTTGTTGTAAAAAATGGTTCAAAGATGGCATGAATCACATCTTCTGTTATTTTCGGGCCATTGTTGATAATTTTCAATTCAATAGCATGTTGCACTGCCTTACATTCAACTTTAATCAGCCGTAGATCTTTCTTTTGCTGAAGCGCATCAATGCTATTCAGGATAAGATTCAAAAATACCTGTCTGAGTTCATCCTTGTTGCCGTTAACGGTCAGCGTCGGATCGGCATCCAACTCAAGGGTAACGTCCCCACTCAATAGACTGGGATATAAAAACTCTGTCAGCTCCTGTAGCAAAAAGGACAGGTTGACTTCCTCCTTCCTGCTTTCAATCAAATCTTTTCGTGAAACGTGCAGAAATTGTGAAATTCGATAGTTCAATTGATCCAGTTCATGCTGCATGATGTCTAGATAAGGCAAATGAGGGTAATCATTCTGAAGCAGCTTCGTAAAACCAATTATGGCTGTAAGGGGATTACGAAATTCATGAACAAAACTTGAGCTCATCTGTCCCAAAATGGTGAGACGCTCCTTGTGGGTCTGATGGATATAGGAATTCTTTTCCTGGAGCTGCTGTTCCTTGATTTCTGTATATTTCCTCACAGTATGATAGGAAAATTCATCAAATAGCGTATTGATTTTCTCAAAAAGCGGACGCAAATCGTGGAGGTCGATTCCAGAATTTCCTACCCATCTGATAATCTCACTTTTCCCGATATTAACGTTATAGACAAACTCACTGATATTAACATTCGCCTCTACCCGTTCCCTTGCCAGTTTATAGGCAAGCTGCTTCATTTCTTCGTCTTTAAATGGCTCTATAAGCGCCATTTTAACAAGCTTAAACATCTGGGTACCGTTACGAATCACTTCTTCCCTATAAGGATCATCTTCGGAAACAACACTTTTTTTGCGCCAATTAAGTATATATTCTTCTGCGTTCTTTTCTAAAAATAATGTTAATTTTTCCGAAGCATCCATCATCAACCAGTCACCCTTTATTATTATTTTCTTTCTTACATCATAACAGAATTCGTGAAAATAATAGGACTTTTGTGCGCTGCTTCCCTACTTTTCTCCTTACAATTTCAGGAGTTTAGAATCATGATGAATTATTTGTAAAATTTGCAACTTAATTCTTGACGATGGAGTTCGGATATATTATTCTATATTCATAGCAGAAGAATTTACGCTGCGCTAACTAGAATACTCCAAAGGGGAGTAGCTTACAGTTATGTCGACAATACGTGATTAACAATCACCGGCTTAACTGGCAACCTAAACGTTGTTTGCGAGACCTTTGCCATAACGGTAAAGGGATAATACTGAATTTTTCAAACCTTTACCAGCATTTTGGTAAAGGTTTTTTGTCGTCTATAAGGAGGAGAAAAAAGATCTAGAATCCATTCAAACCGGGTATCTAACTATTATTCTATCTACATTTACTTTAAAGGAGAAAATGAATTAATTGGACATCGATTTGCAAAAAAGATTACTAGTTTGGTTGACTTTTATTGTCACATTAAAATTATTCCTTGTTTCGATGATGACGTTGGAGGCACATAACCCACCAAGAAACCTGTCATTACAGAATCCTTCTAGTTAAATGAACCTTGTTTTACATGATATGAAAAAATAAACCACTTTTAACGGAGGTACTTTTTACATGATAAAAAAAATGATGAGCTATATAAAAGGCGGTTCCCCGAACGTGGACCTGATCTTGAAAAAAAGTGAAATGAAGCCTGGTGAAACTGTCACCGGCGCCTTCCACGTGGAAAACGGATGGACCAGGCAGGAAATAAAAAGATTGGAATGTGACCTAGTGAAGGAATTGCAAGGAAACAAGGTGGTAACCGTAGATTCTGTCACGACCATCCTGATGTCTGAGATAATGGAAGCAAAGGAGAAGACAAAATATCCTTTTAGCTATCAGCTTCCTGAAGACCTCCTTCCTACATCAGAAGGGCTCACCTATCGCTTAAATACTAGACTTGTGTTAGAAGATGATATTAAGAGAAACGACCATGATGAAATTGTCGTACTTGGCTAAAAACAATTAGGAGGAAGATAGATGGACATCGGATTATTATTGGAATATGGATGGGTGCTGCTCATCCTGATCGGGTTGGAAGGAATTCTTGCTGCAGATAATGCACTAGTCATCGCAACGATGGTAAAGCATCTGCCGGAGAAACAACGGAAGAAAGCTTTGTTCTATGGCTTGGCAGGAGCTTTCCTGTTCCGCTTCGGATCTCTCTTCATTATTTCGTACCTGGTGCACATTTGGCAGGTGCAGGCGGTTGGAGCACTATACCTGTTGGGAATTGCCATTTACCATATTTTGAAAAAGCATGTACTTCAGCCGAAGCTTATGAAAGCGGCTGGTGAGAGTAAAGGATCAGGTTTCTGGATGACGGTTGTAAAAGTCGAGCTTGCGGACATCGCGTTTGCCATTGACTCCATACTGGCAGCAGTTGCCCTTGCGGTTATGCTGCCTGAAACCGGTCTTCCTACAATCGGTGGATTGGACGGCGGCCACTTTGCGGTCATCCTTGCCGGAGGAATCATCGGACTTGTCATTATGAGATTTGCCGCAGGCTTTTTTGTAGAATTGCTTGATAAGAGGCCCGGCCTCGAAACGGCAGCCTTCTTCATCGTAGGGTGGGTAGGTGTGAAGCTTGGAATCTATGCCTTGTCCCATCCCGAGCTTGCCATCCTGTCAGAAGGATTCTCCAAAGGGGCTCCTTGGAAAATCACCTTCTGGTCAGTCCTTCTTCTCATCGGTGTCACCGGATGGTTCCTGTCGAAAGAAAAGCCGAAGGAATCTGGTGAAGTCAAAAAGGTGGTCTGATCGTTTATCGCATGGCAACTTTAAAAAGAGGGCCAGACCCCAACCAGTTTAAATCGGTTGGGGTTTGGCCCTCTCAATCTATTACTTACCATGATGGAATGGACATTTCCCCTCGATCGGCTCTGAATCATCCCCGATGAAGTACATCTTCCACTCCCTATGCTCCGGGTCGCCGTAGTGACTGATGTTCGGATGCTTGGGCAGCTGATCCCATTTTTCCACGCGCTCCCTCACTTTTTCACGGGACATGGCACCTCCTTGGGAAGTACCTTCCAAGCCTTCAAAAATACGTCTGGGTTGAAAACCGAGAACCAGGCTGTTGCCAAGATCCCTTGTTTTACGCTGCTTGTATGCCGGAGCGTTTCCGAACACAAAGTATGGCTCACCAGCGAACGAAAAGGCCCACAGATGATGATCAGGGTCAGTCGGATAATCCTTTGGCCATGGCATGTCATCCTGTTGATGCAGATATTGCAGAATATCCCAGAAATATTGGCGATAATGTGGAATGGATTTTTCTTCATTTTCCGGCTCCACAAATAAAAATAGACCATGCCTGATGAGCGGTTTATCCGGGTCAAATAAGGCATTAAAATCCTTCAGCGTTTCAGGGAGATGCTTCCAATCGTGGTGTGTAATATACGAATAACGCAACTCCCCCTTCTTCTCTCCAGCCATCCCGAAATAGCATGGAAAGGTTTTGTCAGTTACAACCTCATGGAAATTCCTGTATTCACGAATGACCCACTCCGGTACAAGACTCGGATCTGTCATATTTTCTTTTGTTAATAGTTTACCTTTCGTCCCTTGAACTGCCGCTTCCATTTCATCACCTCAGGATTTAAGTTTATTGATACATACGAAGATACCCTGAAGGAATATATGCTAAACATCCATAAGGGTTCCAAATTAGATAAAGCTAGTAACTTAAGGTACAATGAAACGGAGGAAAGTTTTACTAATCATATAGAATGAAAATGGTTTATCTGAGTCTCAGACAGGGTATTAATAGTGAGGGCTATTCCATTACAAATAATAGAATACATAGATATACAGTAGAGGAGAAACCATTCATGGGCATTTTAATTGTGGATGACAATCAGGTGAATCTGTTTGTCATAGAAAATATATTAAAAAGAGCCGGCTATAAAGACTATCAATCTTTCACCTCTGCCAAAGAGATGTTCGATTATTTGAAAATTGATAGTTCGGGACCATTGGAGAAGCCGGTCGATATCATTTTAATGGATATTATGATGCCTGAGATCGATGGAATCGAAGCATGTCGCAGACTCCAGCAAATACCCCATCTAAAAGATATTCCGGTTGTTTTTGTCACCGCATTGGAGGACTCAAATAAAGTGGCGGAGGCGTTGGATGCCGGCGGGCTGGACTATGTCATGAAGCCCATCAACAAGACCGAGCTGCTTGCACGTATGCGTGTGGTGCTCAGGCTTAAGCATGAAAAGGACAAAAACAAGAAGCAGGCGGAGAAAATCAGGAACCAATTGGACCTCTCCATGCAGGTTCAAAACAGCCTCCTGAGCGAGCCTATCTTCGAGGATCACCTGACCGTGAGAGCCTCCTATATACCAGCCTATAAGCTGGCCGGAGATATGTATTACTGGTATAAAATTGATGATTCCAAATATGCCGTGATAATATTGGATATGATGGGACATGGTATATCCGCATCCCTTGTCTGTATGTTCATCTCTTCTGTTCTCCGCGACTCCATCCGGAATTGTGCAGACCCCGAATATGTGATGAGTGAGCTGAATCGTTGGATGTACGCATTGAATACTCGAAACCAGCAAATCCCTTACTATTTTACTGCCATTTATCTCGTGATTGATACAAAAGAGAAAACGATGGAATATGTGAATGCCGGACATCCCGCCGGATTCGCTCTGGTGGATGAGGATGAAGTGGTTGAGCTATCAAATCGGACATGTGCTGTCGGCTTTTTCGAAAAGGTGGATATCACCAAGACGACTATTTCCTACCAGGATTCCGTTCAGGTCCTTCTTTATACAGATGGTGTGGTGGAGACAATGGAAAAAGTGGGAATTAACCAATATCCGCAGTTCCTGAAATCTGCATCGAAGCTTTGGGACCTTCCAAATATACAAGAACCCATCAATCTAATTCTTTCAGAGGAGCTGCAGGCAGAAGCGGCAGATGACATGTGTGTTGTGTTTATACAGGCGAAATGAATATTACATAACCAAAAAAGCTGAGAGTTAAGGGAACAAACCCTTAGTTCTCAGCTTTTTTTCGATAGATTTTATCCATGGTATCAAACTCCTCAAAGCTCGGATGAACATCGGTCCTGAGGACTTCCTTGCTTCCAAGGCCAAGGAAACCGTCCGAACTCAGACTGTCCCGGAAAAGCTCGATGACGTTAAACTGCAAGTCCAGGTTGAAGTAGATCAGGACGTTGCGGCAGACTATGATATGAAACTCGTTGAAGGATCGATCTGTGACCAGGTTGTGCTGGGCAAAGACAATTTTACTTAACAGTTCCGGATGGAAATAGGCAAATTGATGATCAGTATGATAATACTCGGAGAAGGAATTCTTCCCCCCTGCCTGTATATAGTTTTTCGTGTAGGCCTGCATTTTGGAGAGTGGGATGACGCCTTTTTTTGCCTTATCCAATATTTTCTCGTTCATATCGGTCGCATAGATTTTTGTTTTATGACCCAGCCCTTCTTCTTGCAGGAGTATGGCCATGGAATAGGCTTCTTCCCCTGAGGAACAGCCTGCGTGCCAAACCCGGATTTCCGTCAGCTCTCTTAGTCTCGGAATCACTCTTTCCCTGAATGCCAAAAAGAATGAGGGATCGCGGAACATTTCAGTCACATTGATGGAGAAGTCATCCAGCACTTTGTTCAAATAGGTTTCATGATGGATGACTTTTTCCGTTAGTTGGCTGATATTGTCCAATCCTTCAAGACGCAGACGGTTCTCGACTCTTCTTGTAATGGATGAGAGCATATATTTTCTAAAATCGAAGCCTGATAACTTGTAGACGGCCTGCAGAAACAATTCAAGTTCTAAATCCTCTTTGTTCACGTTTTTTCCTCCAAAAAGCTCAATTCTTGCAAAAAGGAAACGGCTACCTCATCCAAAGATTTGTAACCGTTCCCTCGTATTTATACCTTAATTTTTTGCAACCCAAACGCGCATCGCAGAAAGTAGCTGATCTAATTTCAACGGTTTGCTGATATAATCGGAAGCGCCTACTTCCAAGCACTTCTCTCGATCACCTTTCATCGCTTTCGCAGTAAGGGCAATTATTGGAACGTCTTTATGTTTTTCCAGGTTGCGGATGGTCTTGATCGCTTTGTATCCGTCCATCACCGGCATCATGATATCCATCAGGATGATGTCCACATGCTCTGTTTCATGCAGGATATCCAAACACTGCAAGCCGTTTTCAGCTGTCAGGATGTTCATATCCTCTTTATTCAATGCATTGTTAAGTGCATAGACATTTCGATGGTCATCGTCCACCACAATAACTGTCTTTCCTTTCAGAATATTAGACAGGTCCTCCTCTGCCGGCACATAGCTTTGAGCTTTGACTTCCTCCGCTCCAGCAGCCATATTCAAGAGCCTGTTTTCTTCCTCTAAAAGTTCTGTGTCCGTACCTGAGGCCACTTCCTGCCAAGCTGCCTCCACTTCCTTCATCTGAGGCATCCCGTTTGGAAGGCTCGGAATAATAAGCGTGAAGGTACTTCCTTTGTCCTCTTCACTCTCCACTTGCACCACTCCACCAAGAAGCGTGGAGAATTCCTTGGAAATGGATAATCCCAGTCCAGTTCCGCCGTATTTTCTCATAGTAGCTCCATCCCCTTGATGGAACGCTTCAAAGATCAATCCAAGCTTATCCTCGGATATTCCAATGCCGGTATCAGTTACAGAGATTTTCAACCATGTCTCGGCTTCGACCGGAACTTTTGCACGGAGCAGGTCCCTTCTGTTCGCCTTTTCAATCTCCACTGTCACTTTCCCTTTTTCGGTGAACTTGAAGGCATTTGATAACAGATTCTTCACAATCTGCTGAAGGCGCTGCTCATCCGTATAGAAAACTTCCGGCAGGTTGTCCCCTTGGATTATTTTGTAGTCCAATTTCTTATGCTTGGCGATATGCGTGAACTGAAGCTCCAAACGGTTCACAAACTCCATCACATTTACCTCGCCAAACATGACCTCAAGCTTCTTCACTTCCACTTTGGAAAGATCCAATATGTCATTGATCAGGTTCAACAGATCCTGACCGGAGGAATTGATGACTCTCGAGAACTCTTTTTGTTCTTCTGTCAGATTCTCATCGATGTCTTCAGCCAGCATCTCTGATAAAAGCAGAATACTGTTCAATGGTGTTCGCAGCTCATGGGACATATTTGCCAGGAACTCAGATTTATATTTAGAGCTGAGTTGCAGCTGCTTCGCTTTTTCCTCAAGCTCCGTTTTCGCCTTCTGCAGGTCGGTTGATTTTTGTTCAGCATCACGTGAGCGCTCTTCCAATTGCTCATTGATCATGCGCAGTTCCTCCGCCTGCGTCTGAAGCTCCTCGGATTGTGCCTGAAGCTCCTCGGACTGGGATTGCAGCTCTTCTGTTTGGGCCTGTGATTCAAGAAGAAGTCGCTCAACTTCCATTCTTCCTAATATGTTGGTAATAGCGATGCCCAGTGTTTCCAGCACTTTCTTTAACAGATTCTTGTGTGTGTCGCTGAACTCCGTCAAGCTCGCCATCTCTATCACGGCAATGACTTCATCCTTTATGATGACCGGAGCGATGATGATGCTTTTTGGTTTTGTATTGCCAAGGCCGGTCGTAATTAATGAATAGCCTTCCGGAACGTCCTCAAGCAGGATGGTCTTTTTATCCCAAGCGCATTGACCTACCAGTCCTTCACGCAGCTTGAACGAATCTCCACCAACGTTCCCTGCACCATCTGCATAGGTCGCCACTTTGTTAAAGGTCGAATGCTTACCTTCTCCATCCGACAGATAGAAAGCGCCAAGCCTTGCATCCATTAACGGAGTCAATGTACTGATGAACTTCTCAGCGAGCGAGTCGATAGATACATTTCGGTGATATAGATTAATGATGTCACCCGAATTCGTCTGCACCCAGTTCTGTCTGCTGATCTCCTCGGTGTATTTCTTTTCTTTTACATGATAGTCCTCAATGGAGGATGCCATCGTGTTGAATGCATTCGAGATTTCCCCTATTTCATCCTTGATTGTGGTATCCAATCGTGGCAGGGAGGAAAGATTGTCATAGTCTATGTTTGTAATCCCGGATTTCACTTCATCCAGGCGTTTGTTTGTACTGCGAATGACCCAAAGTGTCGTACCAACTATCACAATCAAGGAAACTAGTACCGTTAGTAGTAGTGAGCCAATGAGCATTTCATAGGTTGTATTCGCTTCTTCCAGATTGTCTTCCATAATGCCTTCCTGCAGCTCTTTGAATTCAGAGATATTCTCCAATAGAATTTGTCTGTTTTCCAGTTGACCGCTATAAATAGCTTGAACTTCGCTATTTTGTGCACCTGCATTAATTTGGGCAACAATGTTTCGTTCCATTTCCCAATAAGTATCATAGTTTTCTTGGATCTCTGCTAGAAGCACCTTTGTGTCGTTTCTATCCAAAGTGGCACCAAGCTCTGTTATTTCGCGCCTCACTTCCTCACGATTGATTTGCAGGGAGGAAAGATTCTCCGCAATGTCTTCATTTTCATCTCTATTTATTACATACAATAGCTGTCTATCCGTCTGATAGAATAGCTGTCTTATTTCCATTGCTTTACTTACTTTATAATAGCGGTCCTCCACTATCTCCAGCATATTCGTTTTCATGGAATTGGCCATAATGATAATTACAGATAATAAAAATACAAGAAAAAAGACCGTAATCCCTAATCCAACAAATTGCTTTTTCCTAAAGCTCACCATAACGCCTTCTCTCATCATTTATTTCAAGTCATGTACATATGTCTCCATGTTCCTAATATAACAGGTGTTGGTAAATGGTGCTAATTTAAATTGGCACATTTGAAATGTTTATTTTGTATTTTCTCGTTAGCGTAATATTTCAAGGGCAAATACCGCTATGACGAGCTTTTTCATAGATTTCGGGTTGCAAAAAGCCCTTCAACGAGGCCATGACGAGCTTTTCCATAGATTTCGAGTTGCAAAAAGCCCTTCATCGAGGCCATGATGAGCTTTTTCATAGATTTCGAGTTGCAAAAAGCCCTTCATCGAGGCCATGATGAGCCTTTTCATAGATTTCGAGTTGCAAAAAGCCCTTCATCGAGGCCATGACGAGCTTTTCCATAGATTTCGAGGTACAAAAAGCCCTTCATCGAGGCCATGACGAGCTTTTCCATAGATTTCGAGTTGCAAAAAGCCCTTCATCGAGGCCATGATGAGCCTTTTCATAGATTTCGAGTTGTAAAAAGCCCTTCATCGAGGCCATGACGAGCTTTTTCATTGTTTTCGAGTTACAAAAAGCTCATCATCGATGCCATGATGAGCTTTTCCATAGATTTCCGGAGGAGAAACACGCTTCATCGACGCTATTCCACTCGTCCCTCCACTTCCACCTTCTTCAGATAAAACTCCGCGAGCTCTCTATTCCCTTCGAGTTCCTGCTTCCCTTTTTCGCTTATCTTATAAGTCCCTCTCTTCACTCTCTCAAACCAGCGGTAGTAGTTTTTAGTGAGAATCGAAGAGGTTTTGTCCCCTGTGCCCATTTCCTTAAGCGCCTTCGGTGACAAGGGGCCATATTGTTCAAGGTAGCAGGCGATCCTGATGCAGCTTTCCTTGTAAGCGGTCATTATCTTCGTTTTGTTGCTGCCGCCGATATTCGAATCCGAGCTGCGACCATCCATTTCCTTCAGGAGCGCTTCCCTTTTCTTTTTGTTTTGGCGCATACTTTTGCCGCGATCAAAAGGAGTGGGATGGAAAACAATCTCGGTTGTCTTGCGGTTCCCGGAGAAGGAGACGATGATCAAACCAAGCTCCAGCCGGCGGATAAGGTGGCATAAATCCGTCCAACGTTTCGTCCTTCGGTTGATATTGGGCTTTGGGATGGCGATATAGACAAGGTCTGTCAGCTTTTGCCGTTTGGTCGCCTGGATGAGCAGGTTCACATTCAGTGTGAGCTTCAGCTCCACCACGACGACCTCATCCCCTTTTACCATGGCGATATCGCAGTCGTTCACTTCCCCGTACACCTGATAGCCTTCTTTGACAAAAAGCTTCTGGATCGGTTTGTATAGGTCTGCTTCGTAGATTTTTTTCTTTTCTGCCATTTCTAAACACCTGCCAACCTTTTATATCTTTAGAATTTCTCGGATGTCCTCTTCTGTCAAAGTCGAGGACACCTTCTCCCCGGGGTCGATGATTTCTTCCACAAGATGTCTCTTTTTGTCTTGCAACTCATTTATTTTTTCTTCGATCGTGCCGTGGGAAACAAGCTTGATGACCTGGACTACATTGGTCTGGCCGATGCGGTGTGCCCGGTCTGCAGCCTGCTCTTCAACAGCAGGGTTCCACCATAGGTCATAAAGGATGACGGTGTCAGCACCTGTCAGATTGAGTCCTGTCCCTCCCGCTTTCAAGGAGATAAGAAAATAATCGCGTTCTCCCTGGTTGAACCGCTGGCAGTTTTCCACCCGTTCCTCCGATGGTGTCTGCCCATCGAGGTAAAAATACGGAACTCCTTGATAGGCCAGTTCCCTGCCGATCAGCTCCAGCATTTTCGTGAACTGAGAAAAGATCAGTACCCTTCTGCCGGAAAGCTTGGATTCCTCAATGATCCGCAAGAGCATATCAAACTTTGCCGATCCGCCACTATAGCCGTCCACAAACAGACCCGGGTGGCAGCAAATCTGTCTTAAGCGGGTCAAGCCTGCCAGAATCCGTATCTTATTCTTCCGGAGTGTGTCCTTATTCAAATGCTTCAGCGTATCTTCGCGAAGCTTGGCCAAGTAGGCAGCGTACAGCTTCTTTTGTTCCGGAAGAAGCTCTACGGATTCGATGCTCTCCAGTTTTTCCGGAAGTTCAGCCAGCACGTCCTCTTTCAGCCTTCGCAGCAAAAACGGACGAATGCGTCTGGCAATCTGTTTCCGCGTTAGATTGCTGTAATCACGCAGTCCCATGAATAGCTCCGGAAAAACCACATGAAAGATCGACCATAGTTCATCGATGGAGTTTTCCACTGGAGTCCCTGTCAATGCAAAACGATGATCTGCCTGCAGCCTTTTCACAGCACGCGCCGTCTGGGTGACAGGATTCTTGAATGCCTGCGCCTCATCAAAAAATATCGTATGGAAGCTCATGTTTTCAAACCACTTCGCATCTCTTCTTAGCAACGGATAGGAAATGATGACGACATCCATTTCCTCCACCTTTTTCAGGAGCTCATCTCGTTCTTTTTTCACGCCGTCGATGACAATTGCTCTGATTTCCGGAGCGAATTTCATCAGCTCGGCGAGCCAGTTGTACGTCAGCGAGGACGGGCAAACAATAAGTACGGGACGCTTACTGTTTCGGATACTCCCGAGCTCCGATTGGATGAATGTGATGCTCTGCACTGTCTTCCCAAGCCCCATGTCATCTGCAAGAATACCGCCAAAACCATAGTGCGCCAATGTTTTCAGCCATTTGTAGCCTTGTACCTGATAGTCCCGTAAAATGGATTCAAGCTGCGGTGGCACCTCAAAATCCATGCTGCCAGGGTTACGGATCTCCTCCAGGAACTGACGAAAGGATGATTCCGCTTTAAAGATACTCTGGTCATCAACAGTTTCAAGCAGCTTCAAGCCTTGGATAACCGGAACATTCAAGCCGCTTTCCAGGTCCTCCTCCTGAATGGGGACAGCCTGTAGAAAGCGCTGGATCTCCTCTATTTCCCTCGTTTCAAGTGACATGAGGGAACCGTTTTTCATCCGGTAATACTTTCGCTTCTCTTCAATGGCGTAAAGCAGTTCCTTGATCTGCGACTGCGGGATGCCGTCTATATCAAACTTGAATTCCAGCCAGTTCGTCCGCTCCTTTTTGACACGCACCCGGATCTTGGGTCTTGCAGGCTCACGGGCAATCCGGTTTCGGACAGCCGTTGTCGCATAGATCTGCACCAGCTTTTGAACTTTCGGCAGTTCATGATAGAGGAATTCATATTCAAGCTCTTCATTATGCAAGAAGAAGCCTTCCTCGGTCTTTGCAAATTCACCGTCCTCGAAGAATTGGAGAATACGTTCCTCTTTCTCCTTATCGCGCACTATTTTAGCGGCACCAATCGGGTCACGGGTTTCCAAAGGATTGACGATGATGTTGTCATAATGAAATTCCAGTCCTGCGAGCAGGCGGTTTTTCACACGATCCAAATATAGTTTGGCCACAAGCTTCGTCTTGGCCAGCTTTTGTAAAATGCTATCGGAAAACTGGACAGTTCCAAGCTTACGCAGACCTGGTACCACCTTTTCCAGAAACATCTTCAGCTGATCCTCGTGTATCGGAATGTGATTGGTACCAGATGCATCGAGCAGCTGCTTCAGCTCGAAAAGCCGCTTGCAATCATCTGTCTTCACCCTTATCAGCTTTCCATAACGAGAAAGAATCATGTCGTATGCGGGCAGCACCACCATTGCCTTCAGACCAGTGACAGACAGCCGATAGCCTCCTCCGTCTTTTTCTGCAAAAGTAAAATGCAAAGAGAGCGCTTCGTTCGAAACAGAGAGTTCGTCAAAGACTTGACCGTCCTGGTCCAACTTTACGCTAGGAGCTTTTTGGAGGTGAGGGAGCATTCTTTCCCATGCAGAACCTGTGATCGAGAGACCGTCACCGCTCTGCCCCTTATCATCCTCTGCAAGCTGAATAAGACATTGTAAAACAGCGTCCGTTTCATGATCAAAGCAATGCTTTCTCGGGTCATAATTACCTGCTTTAAAAGGAATCCCTTTTTCCACACTGTGCAGAAAATCCCAGATGTCCTCTATGGGTGTTCCACCCAGTTTCAGCTCCATCGCAAAGAGACGTTGTTCCACAAGCTTGCAAACAAACGTCACCTCCAGCACTTCCCTTTTTTCAAAATGACGCTGATACCCGCTTCTCGGTTTTGGGGTATCCTGAAAAAGCGTAAACACTCCTTCTGTCAGCGAATTCTGAAAAGTTGCATTCTTCCCCTGGTCGCCAATCGCAAGCAGTACACCCGCCACATGCTGGCAGTCCTTTTTCACCGAAGCAAGTTTCGGGCAGCTGCATGTCGCTACAAAGCCACCGTCCAACTTGCCTTCGATTGACACATGGAAATCCTCCACTCCACTTACAGTCGCTTCACATCGTTCGGGACTGTAGTATTCAATTGAAACCTTATCTGCGCGGTAAAAGGCTTCGCCCCTTTTGAAAGAGACGGTCCCGCACCGATCCTGGATAATCTTTTTTGTTAAAGTAATATTCAACCGTCTTGCCCCTTCTTCCATCTCGTACATTGTATTAGTACGATTGTAACATAGAGAGGAATTTTCTTATTAGTGTTATCCAAGAAAATTCTCCCGCCGGATAAATAGAAAAATATGTTAAAATGGATAAATATAGATATCGAGGGGGAATTGGATGGATAAATGGCAGCGGTTAGCTTTGTATGCTGGGTTTCTTGTTTTCTTTGCAGTAATCTTAATTGTCGGTTTAAGGTACCAAACGTACTTGTATTCCCAAGCAAAGGAGTATTACGATATACTCCCATTCTATCGATTTCGCACCTTTTTCTTTGTAGCGATTGGCATGCTACTTGCCCTCCCCCACCTCAATAGAACTCGCTCCAAATCCGGAAGATGGGGCTTTGATTGGCTGAAGTTCACCGTATTCGGCTTACCTTTATTCTATGCCTGGGTCGTTCCACTGTTATATTTCACTGAGTGGGCACCAAGCGTTAAACTGCCATTTGCCTCTTTTCTTCTTGGAGGGTATTTCGGCAATGTAGTATCCACCTCCTTTGATACCATCATCGGGGTGTTGTTTGGATATGTGATAGTGAATAGTGTGATAAAAAGAAAGAAGTTTTAAATCTGATTTTTTAATAAACACATTAAAAAAGAGAAAGTGAGCCACGTGCCTCACTTTCTCTTTTTCTATAATTCTTTCGAAGTAAAAGGGAGAAACAGCTTGATTCCCCGTTTATTGAACGGCAAAATTTTCAGGTCAGCCACCAGATGACTGATATAGGCTGCCAGACATGTATAGAAGACACCTTCAAATTGCAGGGAGGCCTCCAAATGAAAGACGATGAAGCCGAAGAACACTGTCCCTAATATGGAATGTGTGTAGCTTCGATGCGAAACAAAGGAGGCGATGATGATATATGCCCCAAACAGGATCATCCATAGCTCCTGCAGGGACACTCCTCCTATAAGCACACCGATTCCGGAGATGGTGAGCATATGCTTCTGTTTGATAAAAGAAGAGAGAATCAGCATCAAGGCACCGATCCCGATTCCCCTCAAGCGCTCCATATAGGTTCCTTCATATAGACTATACAAAATCATCAGCACTCCGATTACCTGCGCAACTGTCCTCGTCACCTTATGAGATAACGTAATTCTGCCACGCAGTGTCCCGTCTATATCCAGATCGGGGATCAAACCCGCAACTCCACCCAGTCCTACTAATATGAGTGATTCCATGGAAGTCGGTTCGAATTGATAGGTATTGGCTACCACAAACCCCGCTGCCGCTCCAATTGCTGTATGTGCTGTACCATTCACGTTTGTGTCCACCTTTAATAGAATAGTTATCTATCTATTTTACACCAAAACATTTGTTCTGTTTATGGGTTTTGGGGGAAATGGCACTTTAGTCCTTCTAAATCTTTCGATACTTCTTCAATGCGGCTACATTCACCACGCATAGTACTAACGCAATCGCTACTAAAACGAGTAAATCAAACTGGATCGCTTCCAACCCCTGGCCGCGGATCATAACCGCCTTCAGGGCGTCACCCCCGTAGTAAAGCGGCATGATCTTCGCAATAACCTGGAGCCATTCCTGTAGGGCATCCACCGGCAATAATCCGGCAAAGAAAATTTGCGGAACCACGACAACTGGTATGAACTGTACCATCTGCAGTTCTGAATCGGCGAAGGTGGAAAGCAATAATCCTAAACTTAATGCAACAAAAGCGATAAGTCCATTTGTCAAAAATACACACCAGATGCTTCCTGCTATTTGAATATCGAGCACATACGTACTGTAGGTGACAACAAGCAATGTCTGCAGGACGGCAAATATCCCGTAACCAAGCAGATAGCCGAGTACGATTTCATAACGCTGGAACGGGGTCGCAAGCAAACGGTCCAGCGTACCTGTCGTCCGCTCCCGTAAAAGGGAAATTCCTGAGATCAGGAAGACAAAGAAAAAGACAAAAAATCCGATGAGAAACGGGCTGATCGTGTCAAAAAAAGTGGTATCCTCCGATCCATGTACGTAAGTTTCATCCAGATCAAATGGTGCTGGAAGATCCCCGGACGATACCGCTCCCAGAGCAGCAGCCTTCCCAAGCACTTCCTTCACCTCTATCATGAAGCCCTGCTGTTGAATGCCGCGAAGCTTTGCTTTGATTGCCCCGACTGTGGTGGTGGCCGTTGCATCATAGGTGACAAGAAGCTTCGAACCGTCCCACACGAGGAAAGCATCGAGATCATCCTCTATGATCCGATCTTTGATATCCGTTGAACTCTCGTACTCTACAACCTTCATATCCACTTCTTCCAGCTGATCTACGAGGATCTCAGGCAAGGAAGCCGCACCAACGGTCGCTTCATTGTCCGCGTTCGTTTGAAAAAGGAAATAGACGAGCGTCAGAATCAGTAGAGGTGCCAATAGCATCAAAGCAAGTGTGCGTTTATCACGAATCAGCTGCTGCATGATCCTTCCTCCGATGGCAAAAGTACGCATCAGTCTTCACTTCCTTTCTTTTGCAGGAAAATGGCCTCAATGGAATCCGTTTGAAACCTTTCCTTCAACTCAGTTGGTGATCCTGTTGCTAATACTGTACCATCAAGCAAAAGCACAAGCCGGTCGCATCGTTCCGCTTCATCCATTACATGTGTTGTAACCAAAATGGACTTCCCCTGCTCTTTCAGCGATGTCAGCTCTGCCCATATTTCTTTTCGCAATCGTGGATCAATGCCCACCGTGGGTTCATCGAGTACAAGCAAATCTGGATTTTGCAATAGGGCCATGGCAAGACTAAGCCTGCGTTTCATCCCACCCGAGTAGTTCATCACGCGTTTTTTCATTTCTTTTTCCAAGTCCACCAACTTCATGGCAGCAACTATCCGGTCCTTCCTTTCATTATTTGGAACCTTATAAAGCTTCGCAAAAAACATCATCTGCTGCTCTGCACTCAGCTCCAGGTATAACGCATCGGATTGAGCCATATAACCGATCCTGCCCAGAACTTCCCTATCTGGCATCTTCTTCTCAAAGACGGAAACATTCCCCGCATCCACCATTTCCATGCCAATGATCGTCTTTACAAGTGTGGTTTTGCCAGATCCCGACGGTCCAATCAGGCCGACTATTTCCCCCTGATTCATTTGAAAAGTGATATCGTGAAGCACGACTGTTTTGCCAAAAGATTTCCCAACATCATTTATTTGAATAACACCCAATAGAATCCCTCACCTTCCCGGCTTTCTAAAAAAGGAACACTTGCTTATTCAACACTCTGTTCATTAATATTATAGATAGAGGTGCAAAAGTCCTTCAATATGTAGTTTTATGAGTTCTGTTGATTAATAGACATTCAATAGATTATTGTTCATTAAAGGTGGAGATAAAGTGGAGGAAAAACAGGATTTAAGAGTGGTAAAAACAAAGCGGGCTATTCGGGAAGCGCTCCTTAAGCTCGTAAAAGAAAAGGATTTCGCCAAGGTAAGTGTACGCGATCTTTGCGAATATGCTGAAATTAATCGGGGGACCTTCTATCTTCACTACCAGGATAAATTTGATTTACTCGATCGCATCGAGCAAGAGCTGCTTGATACCCTTATAGACCTGATGACAAAAAGAATGGCAAACAAAATGGAACATTTCGTCAGCCATCCGGATTTTTTGCTTCGATTTGCGACCGAGCTCTTTCGGTATGTAGATAATGAAGCTGAGGTTTTTAGTATGTTGCTTCTTGACTCTGTCAGTCCAACGTTTCCAAACAAACTAAAAGATGTCATACGCGGTAATTTTCTACGTGCCCAAAAGAAAGAATTCAACCCATCCACTCTCTCGATCCCCTTTGACTATCTCATGGCATACGCCACCAGTGCCAACGTCGGCCTGATGCAGCAATGGCTGGCAGAAGGCAGAAAAAATCCGCCGGAAAAAATGGCGGAGGTGCTTGTTACTATCACGATGATGGGGCCTGTTCGGGCAATGGGGTTTAAACATACTTTTAAAATGTCTTCAAACTCAAATAATCCAGAGTCTCATTGATGCTTTGCATGTCATAGATCCCTCTTTCCAAGAAGAAGCGGATTGCCAGGTCATATCTTTCACTTCCAGATAAGGAGTAGCCTGCAGCATTCAGGAATTCTTCCGCGTCATCGGAGTCAAGCTCCAAGGCCAAAGCAAGCGCAATGATCGTTGTTTTTCTTGGTTTGTAGTCTGGATTGGATCGGATTTTCGAGAAATGCTTGCGGTCCATTCCCGCTTTCTTATAAACATCAGCATCCTTCAGCTCCCTGTCGTCGATGTATTGAAACAGGAGCTCCTGCAAGGACGGTTTCTTGTGTTTTTTGATAAAATCATCTATTTCAAAAGAATGGCATTCCTCTAATATCGGCTCCGAATACTTGAAGCTAGATTCATATACCTCGATATGTAAATGAAATTCAATGTATTCCTTCAGTTCCTCAAGCAGCTTATGGTCGATCATTTTCTTGCCCTCCAAAATGTCGCTTTGCAGGCGACCAAATTATGGATATATCACGCTATTATTATAGCATGATGAATCTTAGGAGGATGAAAAATATGAAAAACAATTTAACGGAGATTATTTTCTTACTGGACAGGAGCGGGTCAATGTCAGGCCTTGAGCAGGATACGATTGGTGGGTTCAACACATTCATCAAAAAACAGTGCGAGCATGAAGGAGAAACGCTTCTGACCACCGTACTTTTTGATAGCCAATACGAGATCCTTTGGAACGGAGTGAATGCGAAAAGGGTAACCCTTACAGAAGAGGACTACTTTGTACGAGGGTCGACCGCCCTGCTCGATGCTGTCGGGAAAACCATACTTGATGTAGGCCACCGCCTTGCCAATACTAAAGCGGAAGATCGACCAAATAACGTCATCTTTGTCATCACTACAGACGGCGAGGAAAATTCCAGCCGCGAGTTCACCTATGCAAAGGTACGGGATCTGATCCACCATCAGCAGGAAAAATACAGCTGGGAATTCATTTTCATGGGAGCAAACATCGACTCGGAAAGGGAAGCCGGCAACCTTGGAATACGCAAAGAGCAGGCGTACAGCTTTGACGCGACTGAAAAGGGGATGGAAGTCATGTATGAATCAGTTTGTGAGATGGTGTCGGAAAAACGGATGAAAAATTAGTTGATTCATTTTAAAAGCCTCCCTAATGAGTGGCTTAGGGAGGCAGGTTAATATTACTCTATTAAACCTTGTGATATATTTTGAATATATTAATAAGTTTTATTAGTAGTTAAAAGATTCATTCGCAAACACTAGATCTACCAATGCTGGTGTTACTGAATGTTTGTAGATGATTTTAATCTTTGCTCCTGAAATAATATCATAATTGGTTGCAGTTCCATATGCCACCCTCAAGACAATCGGTTCTTTTTCTCCATCTAATAATAACTCTATCGATTTGTTATCTACTATCCCTGTAATGACAGCCCGGGATTTAACCAGTCCCGTTCCTTTAATTTTCAATCTTTGCCCAATTATTACATGTTCTGATTTTAAATTGTTATCATTCTTAATCTTTGTTGCGGTTGTATGAAACCTTTTTGCAATGCCCCAAAGTGTATCTCCAGGAGCAACCATGTAATACGCTTCTGAGACAACCTCTGTTTTGGGTGTTCCGCTTGTTACTTGCTCCTGACTTTTTGAAGGAATTGTCAATCGCTGTCCAACATAGATTTTGTCTGATGTCATCTTATTCAATTTCTTGATTTTTTCTAGGGATACTCCAAACTTGTTGCCTATAGAGTAAAGCGTGTCGCCTGAAGTGACTAGATATGTATTATTCAACGAAGTGTCATTTGATATGGTCAGATTTTGTCCAATCATTATACGATCCGTATGTAAACCATTTAATTTTTTCAGAGCGGCAACAGTAATTCCATACTTCCGGGCAATGCTAGATAACGTCTCTCCGGAAACCACTTTATGAGACATCCCCTCCACATAATTTGAACCAGGACTTTTTTCCTCCGGTATTAATAACTCTTGTCCCACTTTTATAAGGTCAGACTTTAGACCATTGGCTTCTTTCATCCCTTTAATGGTTACCCCATACTTTATAGCTAGTGAATACAAGGTATCCCCACTCTGTACTCTATGAACCAGGACATTTGCAGCCTCTTTCCCAGTAACATTCACTGTTACAAAGGCACTAGTAGCAAGCGTACCTGCAATGACATAGCTAGCAAATTTAAGCTTTTTCTTTTGTTTCAGCCTTACCCTGTGTTCATGAATTCTTTGTTTTCTCGTTTTAAACCTAGATGCCTCCACCGTACTTCCCCCTAAAATTTCCATGTATTGCATCAGTTAGCAAGTTTTGTCGAAATCACTAATTACTTCGATGCTAGTTGGTATTTTAGTAGGGTGAATTTAATAAAAGAGAAAATAGTATGATGTATTGTATTAATAAGTAAAATATTTGAGCGATTAGAATCATTTGGTGTTTAAAAGATGAAAGAGGCTCTCGTAAACCCCGCGTGTGGCTACTCTAGTGTGGAAGCAGAGTTTAACAGAGCCATTTATTAAAAGGCAATTTGTAACATTAGCAAATTATGGATATAATAATTACTATATTAATAGAAATGAGGACTTTCATGAGCATTTTTAAAAGTATCCTAAAAGGTGCAGGTAAAATGGCACTAGAAGCTGCATCTCAGAGTGTTTCAAATGCAAAGAACAATATGTATCAGCAAGCAAGTAAATCCGATGTGAAAATCGGTGGATATACGATCATGGAATGGGATTCTCAATGGCGTTATGCAGGTATACTATCCTCTTTAAACTTAACACCTTACAACAAATATGTAGGACTTTATAAAGCAACACTTGGAGGAAAAGTAGTTTACATCGGAAAAGCTACGGAATGGAATAATGGTGGATTTAGAAAGCGTTTATCCGATTATACACGTGAAAGTACCAGTGCCAGAAAACACGGTTCCGGTCAGAAAATGCATCTTCATCGAAATGAATTAAATATTGAGTTTCTGATTGTTGGTTCGAATGCATCTGCCGCAGAGTTCACCCCGAAGCTGGAAGCACTCATGATTGGAAAATATAATCCGGAATGGAATAAAGTGAAAAACTTCAATCTTTAGTACATTTCGTGCACAAATTTCGCTAAGTGGTGCAAAATTACTTTTTTGTGCGTAACAGCAAATAAGTGCATATTCTCTCTACACCGGAATAATCAACCATCCTTAGGTTTATCCAGATAAAACTAAAACAGGCAGGGAAACACTCCGTTTTCCTTGCCTGTTTTAATTTAGTGACCTTTAAGACGGACTCTTTTATTTAGCCCTAGTGGATATTCCTCTTCTTAAACTGCCCACCCTTTACATCATGCACATTCGCAATGGCGAGAAAAGCATTTTCATCAATACCATCAACGATACTTTTAAGTTTCGCTTCCTCAAGCCTAGTGATAATAGAGAAAATCACACGGCGGTCTTCCTGGGAGTAGGCTCCTTGTCCATCCAGGAAAGTTACCGCCCGGCCTAATCGGTCCATGATGGCATGAGCAATTTCCTCGTACTCGTCACTGATGATCAAAACGGATTTGGTTTCACTCATTCCTTGGACTACGACGTCCATCGTTTTCGCCGCTATGTAGTAAGTGATAAGGGAATACATGGCGGACGTCCAGCCGAATACAAAGCCCGCACTTGATAAAATAAATAAATTGATGAACATGACGATATTGCCTACAGAAAATGGCGTCTTTGAACTGATCAAGATGGAGAGAATCTCAGTACCGTCCAAGCTTCCGGAATTACGCAGTACGATTCCGACACCGATTCCAATGATGATACCCCCAAAAACCGCAGCCAATAAGGGATCTGTAGTGGCTGGTGTGGAATGATGAAAAAACACCGTAAAAATGGATGCGGCGACAATTCCATACGCACTTTGAAATGCAAACGTCTTACCAATCTGCTTATATCCTAAAAATATAAAAGGAAGATTTAATAAGACCAGGAAGATTCCAAGCTTTATCTTTGTTATTTCAGCCATCATGATGGAAATCCCGACAATCCCACCGTCCACCATCTGGTTTGGGATGAGGAATTTCTCGATCGCCACTGCAAGGAGTAAGGCCCCTAGAGTAATCAATACATAATTTTTCAGTATTTTTGCTGCTTGTACCCATTTGGATTTTTTCGTGTGAGGCAAAAGTGCTTCCCACCTTTCTTTGAAGCGGGGCCTGACCCTCACTGCATACTAGCAAGTGAGGATAACCACTCAATTATACTGCACGATTTAAAGCATACATTTATTTTGCACATTTTCCCATAAATCCGACTCCTCCAGATAATGTGCCATCTGTAATAGCAGGTCCTCCCTGCCCATTGCAGCCATGAACTGAACTCCTAGCGGCAAGCCTTCTTTTGTGATGTGCAGGGGCACCGACATTGCAGGCTGTCCTGTCAGATTGGCGAGTTGGGTAAATGGTACACGTTTGAGGCTGTCTTCTACCATCTGATCGATGATGCCCATTTTCTTTAACGGATTGGCAGTACCTATTTTCCCTGTTATTTGAAGAGCAAGCTTTTCGAAGGACTTCAGAGCATGCTCCCCAATTTTTGCAGGGGGAAAAGCAGTTGCAGGCGTGATGTAGAAATCATACTCCTCATGAAAATATTCCATTGCATATCCTGCTATGTCCCATTCCCTCATACTTAAAACAAAGTCCTGGGCAGTAATGGCTTTTCCAAGCAAACCCATCATATAAGTCGTCGGTTCCACGTCCCTATAAGAAGCTTTCCTTCCAAGCACAATTTCCATACTTGCAAGAGTGGCGCTGACCTCGGCGAAATACATCGTAAGAAAGCTGTTGGCAATTTTCTTTCCGTCCACAGGAGCATCCACTTCTTCTACTTGAAAACCGCATCTTTCCAGATAACTAACAGTCTTCTTTACAGCTTCCACGCATTCAGGATCGACGTGCGTACCAATCGGGGACTTTACCGAAAAAGCAATTTTCCTCTGTTTATCAAGTGATTTATCCATTGTCTGCAGATAGCTTCCAGCAAACGGAGGTGCTGTGAACGCAGCCCCTTTTTCCATAGCCTTCAGCTGATCCAGGACAGCAGCACTATCCCTAACCGAACGGGTCAGTACATGTTCTACAGCTGCCCCCTGCAAAAACCTGGCAAATCTCGGCCCAACTGGAGTACGTCCTCTTGAAGGCTTCAAACCAAAAAGCCCACAATACGCTGCCGGTATCCGTATCGATCCTCCTCCATCATTGGCCCCGGCAATCGGCACCATACCGGAAGCAACCGCAGCACCAGAACCCCCACTGGAACCTCCCGGTGTAAAATCATGATTCCAAGGATTTCTTGTAGGTCCGTACTCAACTGGCTCTGTATACGCCGTGATGGCCAGCTCTGGCACATTGGTTTGTCCAAGAAATAGAAAACCGCTCTTTCTCAAACGGATCACATACTCCGAATCTGACTGGGCTCTATAGTTGCGAAGAGCCTTGGAACCACCGGATTTGGGTTCATCTTTCAATTCTTGTGAGAAATCTTTCAGTAGCATGGGTACACCGGCAAATGGACCTTTGAAATCCTCTTTTGCCGACATTTTAGCCTGTTCGTACATCGTGTGGATAACTGCGTTGAGTTTGGGGTTATGCTTATCAATTTGCGAGATTGCAAGATCGACCAATTCTCCTGGGGTAACTTCCCTTGCTTTTACTAATGCAGCTAGACCAAGGCCGTCATATTTAACATATTCCTCCGTATTCAAAGCTCTCACCTCTATACATACTATTCTGTATAAGGGAAGGGTAAACCTGCTTTTTTCAATCTGACTGTTCATTCGTTTCAGGAACTCTTTCAAGATTCCTCTATTGGCTCTTCACCAATCCCAACACCACCAGAATAGCTCCAATCACCTGAATCCAGCATCCAATCATCAATATATAGTTTCCCCACTGTTCTGATCCTTTCAAAACGAAGAGCATACCACTGGAATCCAATAGGGCACCAAGGGAGATGGCGCTATATCCAAGCCCCTCCAAATCATTTTCCATCAACTCTAATATGGCTTTCGCTTCAAACGCTGCACCGAATGATTGAATGCCGCTCCCAAAAATATTGAGCTTTCTGCCTTCGGTTAACTCTCCATTAAACTCAAAGCTAGTCGCAATCGCATTGGTCGCATTCCCTCCAGCCTGCAACCAGCTTCCGGTGATGCCCTGCGTTTGGCTTTCTCCAGCCTTCAAAGACTCCTTATCTCGCGCAATAGCTTGAAGCGAATTTCCAAATGCTTCAATACCGTTACCCTTTATGATGAATCTCTTCCAATCCTCCTTAGAAGTTACAGTGAAATTCGTCTGCCCATAGGCTGTGGAAAGGGTTCCTGCAAGTACAACGACCGCTCCGGCAACTAGCAGTTCTTCAGCATTAGTATCCAAGACCCTCACCTACTCTTCACGTTTTTAGCAGTGTATTCAATGGAGACTCTTTGCGCTAAGGTAATCAATCTTCCACCATTATTTCCGCCCTCCCTACACCACAGCCCATCCCTAAACATACGCTACTATACCAAGATTCATATATTTCAGCTTGGACTTCTGGTCTTAGAAAGGAGCTTGTATAGATGGAACTTACAGCGGCGCATTGGATGTATCTTGTGGGTACGGTCGTCATAATTTTCACGATGCTCTTCCGGCAAAATGTCGTAGTACCCGCCATAGTAGTCACGTTTTTGGTGGGGTGGATTTTCAGTGGTTCGTTCTCATTTGGTCTTCAGACAATATTCAATGCCAGCTTGATCGCTGCAGGAGAGCTATTCAACATATTCCTGATCATTGCGATTATGACCGCCCTGCTTCATTCGTTAAAATCGTTGGGTACGGATGAACAGATGATCACCCCGTTTCAAAAGGTCATGAAAAATGGCCATATTTCCTTTTGGGTAATCGTTTTTGTCACTTACTCCATTTCCCTGTTTTTCTGGCCGACACCTGCCGTCCCGCTCGTTGGCGCATTGCTGATCCCTGTTGCAATAAGAGCTGGGCTTCCACCAATAGGTGCAGCAGTTGCCATATCACTCGCAGGTCAGGGGATGGCACTGTCCTCGGACTATATCATTCAGATTGCTCCTTCCTTGACTGCAAAAGCAGCCGGGGTGGACCTGGCTTCCGTGGCGGACAAAGCATTTGTCCTTTCACTAATCACAGGATTGACAGCCATCGTTCTGGCCTACCTTGCCATTCGCAAATTGATTTCCATTCCTTCCAATGATCATCTTCTAAAATGGAACAGCATAGAAAGTACGTCAAGAGGCACCGAAGATGATTCAAATTCCATTTCGGTATCAAGAAGTAAATACAGTACCCTTTTTGCAATCCTGGTTCCTGGTACCTTTCTAATAATCATTGTCTATATGATTCTCGCAAAATTTTCCGACGTCCTGCCGTCACTTGAAGGGGGCGCCGGAGCAGCACTGATTGGGGGCGCCTCGGTCATCCTACTGATTGGTGCCACCTTTTTCAAGCAGGCGCGGACCTCACTCACAAATGTAAGCGACCACCTTGTCAAAGGCTTCGTGTTCGCTTTCAAAGCCATGGGACCCGTCATCCCGATCGCTGGATTCTTCTTCATCGGCAGTGGCGAATTGGCATCAAGGATTTTTGGAACCCCGGCAGAAGAAACACCGTCCTTCCTATTTGACCTGATTCTCGCAGGGCAATCCTATATTCCGGAGAATGCATTTATCGCGGGCTTTGGCATTCTTCTAGTCGGAATGATTACCGGATTGGATGGCTCCGGGTTCTCAGGCCTTCCACTGGTCGGCGCATTATCCGGTGCACTTGGTGACAGTGTCGGCGTGGATCCTGCCACCTTAGCCGCTATCGGTCAGATGGGTGCCATCTGGGTCGGAGGCGGAACACTGATTGCCTGGTCCTCCCTCGTAGCGGTTGCAGGCTTTGCGAAAGTACCGGTGATGGAGCTTGTAAGACGGAGCTTTGTACCGGTTATTGTGGGGTTGATTGTGGCTACTGTACTGGGATTGTGGATGTTTTAGGGAATTAAAAAAACAATCGATATTGTATGAAATTTTTTTAAAAAAGGCAGCAAACAGAAAGTAGTAAACTGTTTGCTGCCTTTTTCATATCTTAATATTAATTAATTTTCAAACGTGGCAAAGTAGTGATGTCAAAAAGTAAACAAAAAACATTGGGAATTTTTGTAGTATGTGGGACTTGTCGAAAAACCAAGCATATCGTGGGAGATTTATAGGTAGTCCAGCCAGTTTCTTTTATTATGAAGCACCCTCAAGATGTTCACTGTCTGGAGTTCTTCTTCTATAACAAAGAAAACACAATAGTTCTGCACTAAAAGTCTTCTAATAGCTTTTTCGGCAAGATTCTCTTCATTTATAAACGGATACCTAAAAGGATACATTTCCAGGTTGAATATTCCTTCTGTTATTTCAGCAATTATATTCCGGGCAATATCAGGTTCATAAACCTCATTGCAATAATACTGGACTATTTCTTTCAAATCATATTCTGCAGGTTCAGTCATCAGGATTGAATATTTTATCATTCCTTCATTTCCTTTTGGATGTCATGTATTACATCGCGAAAAGGGCGGACTCTTTTCTCTTTTAATGCGTCTAACCCCTCCCCCAGAAGTTTATGAAGCTCAAACCGGCCAACCAATTTTTCATAAGTTTCCATGCTCATAACCGCAAGATCACCTTGTCCGTTTTTAGTAATAAATACAGGTTCATCATACTTATGGCATAATTCGGATATTTCATTATACTTATTTCTTAAA
The DNA here is from genome assembly GCF_042800035.1 of Sutcliffiella sp. NPDC057660. Taxonomy (NCBI): domain Bacteria; kingdom Bacillati; phylum Bacillota; class Bacilli; order Caryophanales; family Bacillaceae; genus Sutcliffiella; species Sutcliffiella sp. NPDC057660. Next base: position 70,154 of record NZ_JBHVHV010000016.1, on the reverse strand, counting down.
TCTGAACTTGGTCTAATATTAGGCATCATTGTCACCTCCACATTTTTTTATATCATTATTTTATCTTAATATTGATATATATTCAATTTGGAGGAATGATTCGTCTGAAATATAATAAAAGGCTTAGAGGATAATTGTCCAATTGCGGGCGAGAAGTTTTAATATGGTTTGAAGTTTTATTTGAAGTGCGGGATAAATGGGAAACAGAAGTATGCGTCTATTAGAAACCGGAATAATTTGGAGAGCAAAATGCAACTATTTGAAATTTGCAGTATTTTAAACAATAAATGCTATTTTGGTTGTTTTCAAGGTGAAAATAGGCCTTCTTGGCAATGATTTTAGAAATTCAGACAGATTCGCAAGATATACTTCACTCTTATAGTCCCTTTAACAGGTTTGTCCCCACAGCGAAATATTGTACTGTGGGGCAGGCACCTTCCTAATTGTTTCTACGGTTGTTTTCATTCATATAAATGGCATGCTACAAAATGCTTCTCTTCTACCTCTATCCAGGATGGTTCCTTCCTGGCACAGATATCCATTGCCTTTGGACAGCGTGAATAGAATCTGCAGCCCGCTGGAATGTCAGTGGGACTCGGGACATCTCCCTTTAAGATAATTCTTTTACGCTGCCGTTCAAGATTTGGATCTGGTAAAGGTATTGCTGATAAAAGTGCCTCTGTGTATGGATGAAGCGGATTGTCATATAGGCTTTCACTGTCCGACAACTCCACCATTTTCCCCAAATACATGACCGCAATTCTGTCACTGATATGCTTGACCATGGATAGATCATGGGCAATGAATAAATAGGTGAGCCCTTTCTCTTCCTGAAGCTGTTTTAATAGATTCACAATTTGCGCCTGTATCGATACATCCAGAGTTGCTATCGGCTCATCTGCAACGATAAAATCAGGGTTCACGGAGAGCGCCCGGGCTATCCCGATACGCTGCCTTTGTCCCCCGCTGAATTCATGTGGATAGCGATCCGCATGTTTACGATTCAAACCGACTTGCTCCAAAAGGTCTGTTACCTGTTTTCTGCGCTGTTCTTTCGTAATATCGGGTTGATGGATCAATAACCCTTCTGCAATGATTTCCTCTACAGTCAGCCTGGGGTTTAAAGATGAATACGGGTCTTGAAAAATCATCTGCATCTTTTTTCTGTATTTTTTCACATTTGATTTTGACATCTTGGTATGAAGGTTTTCATTTTCAAAAAGGATCTGGCCTTTAGTCGGGGAATAGAGCTGAACCATGGTACGGCCTACGGTTGATTTGCCGCAACCGGACTCCCCGACCAATCCAAGTGTCTCCCCTTTGTAGATGGAAAAGGTCAATCCATCAATCGCACGCAATACCCTGCCTTTACCGACTTTGAAATGCTTCTCAAGTTCTTTCACTTCAATTAGTACTTCCTGGGTACTCATGAATGATTCCCCCCTACCGTTTCAAGTGCCAGATCATCAGGTACCCTTTGATCCTGGAGCCAGCATGAAACCGTGTGATGATCAGATACGGACGTAGGTTTCGGGCTGAAATAATGACATACCTTCATCGTATACGGACATCTCGCAGCAAATGGACATCCTGTTCCCAGATGGGCCAGATCCGGCGGAGAGCCGGGTATTGGTATTAAAGCTTCCGATCTTCCAACATGGAGCTTTGGCATCGATTTTATCAACCCTAATGTGTATGGATGCTGGGCATTGTAAAAAACCTCATCCACCGACCCCATTTCCACGATTTCACCAGCATACATCACCGCCACCCTATCTGCCATGTTTGCAACAACTCCAAGATCATGGGTTATCAGGATGATTGCTGTTCCAGTCTTTTGCTGCAGATCACTCATCAGATCCAATATTTGTGCTTGAATCGTTACATCAAGGGCAGTTGTCGGCTCATCCGCAATCAATATTTTAGGATTGCAGGCCAACGCCATCGCAATCACCACACGCTGCCTCATCCCTCCAGAAAACTGGTGGGGATAGGAATCGATTCGCTCATCCGGGTTAGGAATGCCTACCAATCTAAGCATATCGACGGCTCTTTGCTTCGCTTCCTTCTTTGAGACATGATGATGTTTTTGCAGTCCTTCTATAATCTGCTTGCCTATTTTCATCGTAGGATTCAAGGAAGTCATGGGGTCCTGGAATACCATGGAGATTTCAGACCCACGGATGCTTTGCATTTCCCGAACCGATAAGTTTAAGAGATTTTTATCTTCATAGAAAATCTCACCTTGGGGGATTTTTACATTATGCTTTGGCAGTAAACGCATAATCGACTTCGCTGTAACAGATTTCCCGGAACCGGATTCCCCTACAATGGCTAATGTCTCTCCTTTATGCAGGGAGAACCCGACTCCTCTGACAGCCTGTACCTCGCTTTTCTGAGTGCGGAATGAAACTTGCAGGTTGTTCACTGTAAGAATTGGCTTTGTCATATGGTCCTCCCTATTTTCTCATTTTTGGATCAAGCGCGTCTCTCAGTCCATCTCCCAGCAGGTTAAAGCAGATCATGATCGCCGAGATGATGATTGCCGGGAAAAATAATTTATATGCAAAGAATCTCATCGCCTTGTATCCGTCCTCAATCAACACTCCTAAGGAGGCAAGCGGGGCCTGCAATCCAAGTCCGATAAAGCTTAGAAACGCTTCAAAGAAGATTGCAGTCGGGATGGTGAACATGATGGTAACAATGATCGGTCCCAAGACATTTGGAAATAGATGCTTCCAGATCAACCTTGCATTTGAAGCCCCTAACGTACGGGATGCCAGCACGAATTCCTGGCTTTTAAGCTGAAGGATCTGCCCGCGGACAACACGTGCCATCCCAACCCAGCCAGTTATCACCATTGCAAGAATGATAGAGGTGATACCCGGTTCCAATATAAGAATGAAAAGGATGATCACAATTAGATTCGGGATACCGACCAGCACTTCAATGATCCGTTGCATGACAGTATCAACCCTGCCTCCGTAAAAAGCAGATAGTCCTCCATACAAAACTCCGATCACTAAATCCAGAAAGGCGGCAACCAAGGCAATATAGAGGGATATTTGAGTCCCTTTCCACACCCTTGTCCAAAGATCCCGTCCAAATTCATCGGTGCCGAACCAATAATTTGTCGTAATATTTCTCGCTTCATATTGATTGACACCATTCACATCCTTGCCGTCAAAACCTAACCATTCCAAACCAGGCAGTTTTGGCGGCAGGTTCGTATGGGCGATATTTTGGTCTTTATAGGAAAATTCATTCAAGGATGGACCTATGATTGCCATAACAGAAATGAAAAGTAGGAGAATGACGGCAATAATTGCTCCCCTATTTTTTAGTAATCTATGAAACGCTTCTCTCCAGAAGGTTACAGGTGGTCCGGCAATTTCCTCCTGTTTACTTGGATCAAGAGGCGCCCGGACGAACAGGTCGTCTGTTATTTCCTTTGGTACAACATCTAATCTTTGGATGGAGCTTTTATTAGGTGAAACATGAGTGGTCGAATTGGTATTCCTTTCGAGCTTCATGCTTGTTCCCCCTTCCCAAAGCTGATTCGAGGGTCAAGGATTCCATATAGAATGTCCACGATGAATACGACAAAAATAAATAAAGCGCTATAGAATAAGGTGATTCCCATAATGACACTGTAATCAAGAACCAGAATAGATAAAGTGAACTGTTCTCCCAGCCCGGGAACTGCAAAGATTTTTTCGATTACAAGTGTTCCTGTCATGATACTGACTGCCAGCGGTCCAAGCATGGTCACAACGGGAATCAGCGCATTACGTAACACATGTTTTGCAACGATGCTTGCTTCGCTAATTCCTTTTGCCCTGGCTGTTATGACATAATCCTGACCGATCACTTCGAGCATTTCGCTTCTGATAAATCGTGCTACCGTCGCAATAACTGTCACCGATAGAGCCAATGAAGGCAGTAGCGTGTATTCATAGCTCTCCCAGAGTGCCGGGGGCAGCCAACCAAGTTTCACCCCTATGTAATACTGAAGCAATGCCGCAAAGACGAAGGAAGGAATCGACATACCAAGGACTGCAACAGTTACTGATCCGTAGTCCAGTATGGTATTATGCCTTAATGCGGAAACAATCCCAAGAATCAAACCTGTTATTGTTCCGAAAATCAGTGCCTGGAATCCGATAAGTGCAGATGGTCCGATTCTATCGATGATCATACTGTTTACTGTACGCCCTTGATATTGAAAGGACATACCTAAGTCCCCTTGAACCAGATTCCCTAAATAGCGGATATACTGGATGGCAACCGGCTGATCCAGTCCATATTTGGCATTCAATACAGCAAGCTGGTGATCTGTTAATTTTTCCGGATTACTGTATGGTGTTCCCGGAAGGAATTTTACAAGAAAAAAAGTGGCAGTAACAACGACAAATAGTGTGATAAGCATATAAATAATTCTTTGGAAGAAAAATCTTTTCATTTTTAACCACTCATTTCTTTACATACTTTTATGATTGAAAGGATCATATAAGAGCTTAATAGAGTTGAAATTCTTCTATAAAAAAGGGTAGGATGCATATGAATATACACCCTACCCCGAACCTGCTCTATACTGGATGACTATTCAATGTAAGCCCATTTGTATGTGAAGTCAGGACCACTTGGATGTTTGATAAGACCTTTGATCTTACTGCGTTGCAGGATTGCTTCACCACGCTGATAAAGCGGAACTAATGCGGCGTCTTCTTCAAGCAGCAATCTCTCTATCTCCAGAAGCATTTCATAGCGTGCACTTAGATCCGTTTCCAATCTCGCTTTACTGACGAGTTCATCCAAATCAGGGTTATGGTAGTCCATACGGTTGGCTGAGCTTCCTTTTACCCACATATCCAGATATGTCATTGGATCACTGTAGTCCGGTCCCCACGTAGATAAGGAAATATCATACTCCACCGCTTTTTCAATTTCGAGGCGTTGTGCAAATGGGACAGCCTTCAATTCCAATGTAAAGCCTGGCAGATTATCTTGGAGCTGGGCCTGCAGATACTCTGCAGTTTTCTTCATTTCTTCCGAATCGGCAATATTGATCGAAACTGTCAGATCCTCTGCTCCAACCTCTTCAAGTCCTTGTTTGAAGAGCTGTTGTGCTTCCTCAGCAGTTCCCGTATTAAAATCACCATTCAACTCCCGGTAATCTTTTTTATCCGGTGAGAAATAGAATCCTTCCGGAACAACTCCATATAACGGAGAGGAACCATCTTTTAAAATAACATCCGTTAAGCCTTGACGATCAATGGCCATGCTGATCGCTTTTCGGATATTTTTATTTTTCAGTGCCTCGTGATTATGATTAAAGCGAAGGAACACTATTCCCGCCTGCTTTGTAATCTTGAACTCTTCGCTATCCTTGTATTGATCTACAAACGAGGTGGAGAGCTTCACACGGTCAATCGTGTTACTCTCATATAGATTGGCAGCAGTTGTCGAATCTTTTACCACATAAACATTGATGGTATCGAGCTTTACACTGTCAGCATCATGGTAATCTGGATTCTTTTCAAATTTCCAGCTTTGCTCTTGTTTCCACTCCACTAATTTGAAAGGACCATTTGATAGGATATTTTCAGCTTCCAAAGCGTATTGGTCACCTTGCTCTTCCACAAATTTCTGGTTTTGGGGAAGGAAGGTCGGGAACGTCAATAATGTTTCAAACAGAGGGTTCGGATTCTCAAGTGTTACTTCAAGCGTCTTCTCATCAACCGCCTTAACGCCCAGTTGATCTGCAGCCATTTCTTCATTCATGATCGCTTCCGCATTTTTCACACTCGCAGTCACAAACATAAAGTTATATGGGCCTGCTGTTTCGAATACTCTTTTCCATGCAAATTCGAAATCCTGTGCAGTGACAAGTTCCCCATTACTCCAAGTTGCATCACGTAGTGTAAAAGTATGTACCATTCCGTCGTCACTTACGTCATGCTTTTCAGCCATTGCAAGTATTGGTTGATGGTTTTCATCTTGTCGATATAAACCTTCGTTGTTATTATTCAAAACATCAAACGCAATTGCATCATGGGCCTGGGTAGAATCAAGGGTCGGGATATCAGCAGTGGCACTGATATTCAGCACCTGTTCACTGGCACTTGCTTTTTCCCCATCTTTCTCATTTTCCGTTCCTGTTTCTTTTGAAGAGCCGAAATTACAGCCTGCAAGAATGGTAGAAAGCATCAATACGAATAGGATAATTGGTAAAAGGCCTCTCTGTTTCATCATCTTCCCCCTTTTTATAATTTGTAGAATATACTATTCTATATCTAGTAGTTTACTTTATTCTGGTATTTCGGACAACTAGATATCTTAATTTTCTAAATAATATAAATATTAGGATTATATACCTAGACCTAAGGAGCTATAAAATGGGATTTAAAAAAATATTGTTTTGGCTGCTTTCATTACCGCTATCTTATTTCGCCATCTCTCTTTTCCACCAATCATATAATCTATTGAATTGGGTCGACTTTCTTTTCATACTTGGATTGGTCCTACTAGTCACGGGTTGCTTGATGTGCGTAGTGGCAGGAGGCTTTTTCTCCTCCTTCATTCATAGCTGCAAGGTATTCTTTGCCTCCATCAGTAAAAAAGAACAGATCATTTCAGAGATTGAAGGAAAGAAAGAACGGAGTAATATCAGCTTCCGAAAATCCTTCTTCCCCTCAAAACTAATGATTATTTTAGGCTTTGGCTACTGTATCGTAAGTCTGTTTTTGTCAATTTTGATTGTGAACAGTTGAAATCTTTGAGCAATAGTCCAAGAAGTTTTGGTAGGCAAATCCTTTTACCATCTCTTCGGAGTAATGCTTTAATAGGGCATTTATAAGATTTTGATACTTGGAGGCGTCTTCTAGGTCTTTCACATACGTATTAATTCCATCAAAATCAGAGCCCAGACCTACTTGTTTACTTCCACCAAGACTACAAAGATGATCAATATGATGGATCAAATCGGATAGATCTGCCTTCCCATCTTTTTTCACAAAAGGTGGACAGTATACAACGTGAACCATTCCACCTTTTGTGAACATCGCTTTTGCTTGGTCGTCATATAGGTTTCTTGGATGATCACAGATCGCTCTCGCATTGGAATGGCTCGCGATCGGGTATTCAGCAAGCACCATCACATCCCAAAAGGCTTTTTCGCACAAATGGGAAACATCCGTAAGCACGCGGTTCTCATTATTGATCCGGACAATTTCTTTACCGAACAAGGTTAACCCCGCACCACGCGGTTCACCTGCACCATCTGCAGCCAAATTGGCATTATTCCAGGTCAGGCCTACCGAACGAACTCCCAATTGATAGAGAATACTTAGTTTATGTAGATCGTTTCCGATTGCGTCCACTCCCTCAAGTGTCAGCACGGCACCGATTTCGCCTTCTTTTAACAGGGATATATCTTCCCATTGCTTGATATGTTTCATTTCTGGATTCTTCGCAAGTACTTCCTTATAGAAATAATCAATTTGATCCAATGCCGCCTGGAATTTCTGTTCCGCTTTCATTTCAGGATAGACAAATACGGCATAGCATTGAACCCATACTTCCCCTTTTTTCAAGCGCTCTACATTTGTATCCAATTCTTCAGCATTTGAATAGTTTAACTTTCCCTTTGATTCCCACAACTTTAATAATGCATCACAGTGCAAATCGATGATTTTCATTTTCTTCTCTCCCTCCACTTTTATTAACAACTTTGGACAAATCGATTGAAAATATTTTTCGAAATACTATCACCATGTACAGCCAATGGCTCCGGGTGCCATTGGACACCTAACACAAACGAATGCTCCACACTTTCAATGGCCTCGATGATACCATCCGATGAGCGGGCTGATACGATAAAAGGCTTAGGAACATGTCGAACAGCTTGATGATGATAGGAATTGACTTTAAATTTCGCTTGCCCTGCGATATCCCCCAGTAAACTATTTTCATTTGCCATGACATAATGAGACAAATGGGTACGTGTTGCTTTTTGGGAGTGTTGCAGCAAAGGTTCATCCTTTTGACTATAAATATCCTGATACATGTCTCCTCCAATAGCAATGTTCAGGATTTGAATACCGCGACAAACAGCAAGGATCGGCTTATTGGCAGCCAGCATTTTTTCTATAATCGCCAGCTCAAAGCTGTCTCTCCCAGGTGAAATCATTCCTAAATTAGGATGAGGCTCTTCACCGAACAGCATGGGATCAATGTCTCCTCCCCCTGCCAAAACAAGCCCATCGATCTTATCCGCCAGCTGCGCAACATCAGAATCCACCCCTATTGGTAAAATAACTGGTATTCCACCTGCCTGGATAATGGATTGAACATAATCATTTGAAAGACTATACTTGTAATCCAGCTCCACGTGAGAGGTAATTCCAATAATCGGTTTTTTCCCCATAATCAACCCTCTTCCCTCGTTTTTATTAATTTTATTCATTTAAGGAAGGTGCATGCCCCCACGTTGCGGATCAAACACCAATAATCTTTTTCATCACATGAAACTTCCTCGTAATCTCAAACCCATTCTTCTTATAAAGATGCCCTGCTGTCGTCTGCTCGCCCGTCCAAAGGAACCAGGCTGTGTGAAGACTTTCCGCTCGCATGCTTCGAAGGCAGTCGGCCAGAAGGATCTTCCCAAGCCCTTTCCCCTGCTGATCCGGATCGACGCCAAACGGTCCAAACCGATCTGGCACTCCTTCATACCCGCCATACATACAGAAGCCGACTACCCGGCCACCATCCCGGGCAACGAGAATCCTATCCAGTGGCAGACCTTGCAGAATCCCCTCGCGGATGGCGCGTCCCCAATCCGGATTGAACTTCTCATTGGCAAAATGAATCACTTCATAGAGGTCCTTATCTTCTGCTTTTGTGAAAGTGTATCCCTCTTCCTGCCTGCTTCGCTTCAATGCTTTTACAGACTCGGAAATCTCGTACCCTAGCAAGCTTTTATCCATGGCGACAGGGGAATAGAGCCTTGCAAATCCTTGACTCTGCAGGAAATCATATGCTTCCGGATAAGCCTCCTCATCGATTCCAGGTAAAATGTAATTTGGAGCATAGGAGGAAAAGAAAATATTGGAGCGCCCATCATTTTTCAGAAAAGCGACCGCATCCTCCATCAGTCTCCTCCCCACTCCTTTTCTCCGCACATCAGAATCGACAAAAAAGAACGGGATCCAGCCATTGTCCGGCTCAAGGTCAGTCCCATACATCGGCAGCAATCTTTGTACCGCATACAAACAGCCGACAAGCTTTTCACCTTCAAAAGCCAAACGAAGGCCGAGCGGATCAAAGTTTGCATCAAGCAGCACAAGATTACGAAAACGTTTGGAGGTAATCGGATCCTTTCCAAGAATTGCGTTCCACAACTCCACAATCTGTTTTTCGTCCCCCGATTGATAATACCGATAAGTTGCCATTTTCATATACGCCTCCTCATAGATCGAACCCCGGAATGGCAGGGCCTTTTCTTACGTTTAATCCTGTAGGATATTTCAGTGTCTGCGCATACTTTGTACGGTTCACACAGCCTCGTACCGTACAAAGTGCCTGGTAGTAGTCATAATAGCGGAACGACTTGGAATTCATCACGAACCAATACTGGGACAGCGCTTTAAGATATGTATCAAACTCCTCCGACACATCCACAAATATATCCGGCACATAACCCTCCATGTCCTCCCAGTTCTCACTATGAAAATAGTTATAAAAATGGGCAGGCAATCCGTCGAGATCGAAACCTGGCAGCCCCGTCTTCAACTGGGCTGCCAGAACAATCTGCGCACACAGGGCGTGATCGGGATGAATGCTGTTCTCCCAGTGGGTAATCACCGTTTTCGGCTTCAGCTCGCGCATCAGCGTCGCAACCCGTGTCACAATCTCATCATTAAAGGTAAGCTCTGCATCCCTGTAATCCAGCGTGATTGTTTCCACTCCGAGAACAGCAGCCGCTCTCTCCGACTCCCTGATTTTCTGCTCCCTGTATTCCTCAATCGAAATTCCTGGAGGATTCCCCTTTTCCCCTGCAGTCAAATGGACAAATGTCACCCTATGACCAGCCTTTGCATACTTGTGCGCAATCGCACCCGCTTGTATTTCAGCGTCACCGCAATGTGCACCTAGAACGACTAGATTCATAATCTGCACTCTCCTTTTTCTTTCGTTATACTAAATATTCCTTGTAAAAGAGAAAAGTCCTTTAATAAAATCTAGGGGCCTGACCCTCAGCGCTTTAAAGCGCTGAGGGTCAGGCCCCTTCATTGTTGATTACGTTATTCCACTGGCAGTTCCATCACATATCTGCCAAACCCATTCTCACTTTCGCCATCATAGCGAATGACGTTACTTTCCGGTAGTGAGTCTACAGCATCCACAGAAGAATTGAATGATACATCCACTGCTCCGCCCACTGGTGCGAATGTCCAGTTGCCGTCTGCAGATGGATCGATGGTTCCAAGCTCACGGATATAGTCGATGATCGCCTGACGGTTCTCGTCTGGATAAAGCTCCACTCCCGTGTTATTTCTCACGCCTGGGAAGGCTCCGCTTGCTCGATAGTTATTCGTTACGACGATAAATTCCTGAGCAGGATCAATCGATGCACCGTTGTATTGCAGATTTTTGATACGGTTTGCATCCGCGTTGATGACTTTTCCATCCTTGTCGTATTTCGCAGGCTCTGTTACGTCGATTTCATACGTTACACCATCAATGACATCATAGTTGTAGGTCGGAAAATCATTGTTGATCAGCTGCTGTACACCAGAGTCACTTGGATCGATCTGCTTGAACTGGCCCGCAGACATCTCCAGCCACTCCGATACGTCAGCACCTGTGACTTTAACTGTAGCAACTGTGTTTGGATACAGATAAAGATCTGACACATTTTTGATTGCGATTTCCCCTTCAGGAATATACGTGTAGTAGCTCGCACCGTTTCTTCCGCCCGCTTTAAAAGGTGCACCTGCAGACAGGATTGGTGTATTTTCATCCGCTGTTCCCTGCAGTTGCTTTTCGATATACCATTTTTGAGCGTTTGTTACAATCTGAATGGATGGATCATCCTGCACAAGGGCGAAGAAGCTGTGGATATCAGCTGTTGTTGTCCCCACAGCCTGACGGACATAGTTGACCGTTCCTTCATGCGCTTCTTTTACCGCAGCCAACACAGCAGGATCGGGATCAGCCAAACTGTTCTTATCCTTATCCATGATCGGCTTCAGACTGGACACTGAATCCTTAACCTTCCAATCACCTTTCACCCTGGAAATCGTCAGGTCCATTACACCAAGCTGGTTGCCCCAGTTACCAGGCATCACAACAGGCACGCCATTGATGGTCCCTTTTTCGTTATCAACACCCGGCAGATCCTTGAATCCGCCAGGGAAAGTGAGATGGCTATGTCCAGTGATGATCGCATCCACACCTTTTACCTTTGTTAGATCATATGTCGCATTTTCTTCCATCTCCGCATACCCCGCATCACCTATTCCCGAGTGGGCAAGAACGATGATAAGGTCCGCACCATCCTTTTTCATCTTAGGTATGTTTGCCTCCACAGACTTTACGATATCCTTCGTAATGATTTTACCTTCTAGGTGCGCCTTGTCCCATTGAGTGATTTGCGGTGCCACCACCCCGATCACGCCTACGCGAAGCATCTTTTTCTTCCCTCTTTGATCGACCACCTTCTTCTTGATGATATGGTAAGGCTTTATGTATGTTTTATCGTTTTTCGGATTGTTGTCCCCATCATATTTGAACACATTGGCACTTACATATGGGAACGGTGCATCATCAAGCACCTCTTCCAAATAGTCCATCCCATAGTTGAATTCATGATTTCCTAAAGTCGCGGCATCATAATCCAACAGCTCCATCGCTTGAAAAACTGGATGCATTTCCCCGTCCTCGAGCACGTCCACTTTCGCTTTGTAGTCACCAAGCGGGTTGCCCTGGATCAGGTCCCCATTATCAAACAACAAGGTATTTTTCGCTTCTTCTCTTGCCTCTTTAATCAATGTCGCTGTCTTTGCCAGACCGAACTCATTCGTTTCCGCATCCTTGTAATAGTCATAGTTGACCAGATGCGTGTGAATATCCGTTGTTCCCAAAATTCTCAGTTCCACATCATGCTTCCCCTCCTTGTCCTTATGGCCTTTAGGTGCAGCATCTACTGCACTTCCTATTGCAGGAATAGCCAGTACCGATAAAGCCATCGTCCCAGCCAAAACATTTTTTCCAAGCTTATGAAAAGTCTTTTTCAAGGTAAAACAGCTCCTTAGAATGTGTAATAGTCATACACTTCTAATTATAGATAAGATTACTATTTACAAAATAATCAAATAGAACCGAATTAATTTCCATAATTAATGATTATCCCGGAAATGTAGGAATAAATGATTATTTTTGTAAGCGCACTGATAACAAAAAAATAGATATTTCTAAAGGAAGATGTACAAACATATCTTCGTCCAAGTGAATAGCTTGTTAGTAGCTAATGTGAAAGGAGTGGCCGCATGATTAAAGTTTGGAGAGTATTGGGTGAAAAGAATCTCGTCGCAGAAGAAATATTGAAATGCAAAAAAAAATTCGAAAAGAAATGCGAAAAGAAACGCGGAAAAAGATGCGAAAAGAAATGTGAAAAAAAATGCAAAAAGAAAAAAACCAAAATGAAAATCTGGAAATGCATGTTCCATTAATTTTTAGTGGTATTAAAATACTTTGAAAGCGGCCTGACCCTATCGCTTAAAGGAGGTGGGGGCCAGGCTACTTTTCTATATCACTTTTCCGCTCAAGGCGTCGACATATCTTTTTGCGGACCGCTGTACTGCTCCGTGGGCATCCTCCTTCACCACACGATGGAAGGCATTGTACAATCTATCAAACTTCAATTCTTTCGTTTTGGCTGCTATCTTTTCCACTGAGGCGGCGGGGAGGGGTATCAGGTTCGGATAGCTGTACATGAAGCTGACCCAATTGCGATCTGCCACAACTTGTATGACATCGCCCGTAAGCAAGATCCCTTTGTCTTCATTTCCGGTCCTCCACTCAAGCACCGCTCCCCCCTTGAAATGTCCACCTAAACGATACAACGTAATGCCAGGGGCCAATACCAGAGATTCTCCTGACCAGAAAACAATCTGTCCACTCTGACGCATCACCCACTCCCTATCGTCCTCATGGATATAGACCGGCACATTGAAGGTTTCTGCCCACTCCACTTGGGTTGAATAGTAATGCGGATGCGACAGTGCAATGGCATCAATCCCGCCAAGTGCTTCTATCTTTCTAACTGTTGCTTCATCTAAAAAAGTGATGCAATCCCAAAGGACGTTAAAACCATCTCGTTGCACAAGGTATGCAGTCTGTCCGATGCCAAACTCAGGCGAGGTTTTTATACTGTACAAGCCTTCCTCTTCGTCTTGGAGCACATTTTCATATCCCTTTTCTTTCATTTCTTCCAATGTAGTCCATGACTGTCCATCAGGGCTGACATACTGCCTTTCTTCTGTACATATATCACAGGAATCCGGGTGATGTGACATTCCTGTATACTGGACTCCACATGTTTCACAAATGTAATTCGTCATCATAAATCCCGCCTTTTCAATTTTCTAATTATGTAAGCCGTTTTCGCAGAACTTGTTGTCAAGATACCAAGCCTCAGAGAGACAAATTTATCTTCCGCAAAAGCTTCAATTTCTCTGAAAATAGCCTTAATAAAAGAATAAGGGGTTTGCAAAACGATTGCTTCCGGAAATGGATCGAACTTTTGTAAGACTTTCGATGTATCAAAACGAAACCTGCGACTCGTTTCAAACGTAAGTTAGAAAAAAAGGGGCGATGTTGATGAAATATCTATATATTGGCGTTGGGCTATCTGCTATCGGAGCGTTGGTGTCGTGGTTCTTTTTGGGGTCAGGCCAAGCATATCTTATTCCGGGAGGCCTTGCTGCATTTTTTCTCGGACTATCCATGATCACCTCGGGCGCTCTCCTCAGCGGCGACCGGATGCGGGCCAATTTCGCAACAGAAACAAAGGAGGATAGAGACACCCGGGTTACCGGTACATTCCGTTTGCTTCTTCTGGGAATTCCCAATTTTATTATGGCAATCATACTCTACTCCATAGTGTAGAAAAAAGGGGCCAGACCCTCAGGCAGCTTAAAAGCTCCTTGAGGGTCTGGCCCCTACATTTTTTCACTTCTTAATTCTTTACTACCTTCACTCTGCCCTTCTCCCCAAAACTTACCTTGCCATCCTTGATTTCGACTGCTTCGCCAGCAGTGAGATTGGTGAAGATGACCGGTGTGATGGTGGAGGTTGCTTCGCTTTTGATGATGCTCAAGTCTACTTTCAATAGCGGTTGTCCCTGCTCCACTTTGTCTCCTTGTTCGATCAGGCTTTCAAAGCCGCGACCTTTCAGGTTGACTGTGTCGATTCCTACGTGCACAAGAACCTCTCTGCCCTCAAGCGTTTCAATTCCGATAGCGTGCTTTGTAGGGAATAGATTTACGATCGTTCCGGCAACCGGAGATACAACAGTTCCTTCCGTCGGTTCAATCGCAAAGCCGTCGCCCATCATTTTTTGAGAGAATACTTTATCAGGCACTTCAGAGATCGGCAGAAGTTTGCCGCTCATCGGCATCAAGATTTCTGTATCAGCTGAAGCTACTGCAACCGGCTCAATAGTGGCTGCCACTTCTTCCTTCACAGGAGTTTTCCCGCTAAGGATATCCTGGATCTGCCCTTTGATGATTTCAGAACGAGGTCCGAAGATTGCCTGGATGTTTTTATCAATCTGCATGACGCCAGCAGCGCCAAGCTTTTTCAACTTCTCTTTATCTACCTGATCCACGTCTCTTACACTTACGCGAAGACGCGTGATACATGCATCCAGGTTTGCCAGGTTCTCTTTTCCTCCAAGTGCTTTCAGTACGCCATATGGAAGATCCAAGGAACCGCCTGCTGCATTCTCTTGTGATTCTTCCACTTTTTCCTCACGACCGGGAGTCATCAGGTTGAACTTCTTGATTGCAAAACGGAATCCGAAGTAGTAGATGGCAGAGAACGCCAATCCAACTGGAATCACTAGCCACCAAGCAGTTTGGTTTGGCAGAACACCGAATAGGATATAGTCGATGACGCCCCCGGAGAAGGTCATCCCGATTTTCACATCCAATATATGCATCACCATGAAGGAAAGTCCCGCAAAAACTGCGTGAATCCCGAATAGAACTGGTGCAACAAACAGGAAACTGAATTCAAGCGGTTCTGTGATACCTGTCAAAAATGATGTTAATGCTGCGGAACCCATGATTCCTGCAACATATTTCTTTTGATCAGGACGTGCACAGTGATAGATTGCCAGAGCTGCTGCCGGCAGACCGAACATCATGAACGGGAATTTACCAGTCATGAAGGTACCTGCAGTAAGTTCAGCTCCATCTTTTACCTGCTCCATGAAAATGCGCTGATCGCCGCGAACAATTTCACCAGCCGCATTTGTGTAGGAACCAAACTCAAACCAGAACGGCGAGTAGAAAATATGGTGTAACCCAAATGGAATCAAGGAACGTTCAATCACACCGAAAATAAAGGCAGCCAACGTACGGTTTGATTCTGTCATAAAATAAGAGAACGTATTAAGCCCTTCTTGTGCAAATGGCCAGATGAAGTTCATCACAACACCCAATACTAATGCGGATGCCGCTGTAATGATAGGAACAAAACGCTTACCAGCGAAGAATCCCAAATAAGATGGCAATTCAATATTGTAGAACTTATTGTACATATATGCTCCGAGCACCCCGGCTATAATACCGCCGAATACCCCTGTCTGCAGGGTTGGTATCCCAAGTACATTGGCAAGTGCCGGGTCGCTTCCAACCTGGTCTGCCGTTACGCCTGAGATAACACTCATCGTTACGTTCATGATCAGATACCCGATCATAGCCGCAAGTCCGGCAACACCATCACCATTGGCCAGACCGATGGCCACCCCGATGGCAAATAATAGTGGCAGGTTCGAGAATACGATACTACCTGCCTGCTCCATAATTTCTGCAAGCAAAATGATACCATCCGCCTCTAAAAAAGAAAGACGGCTGACAAGGTTCGGGTTTTGCATCGCATTACCGAATGCAAGCAGAATCCCCGCAGCTGGCAGCAAAGCAACCGGAAGCATCAATGCGCGACCGATTCGCTGCAGCAAACCGAATGATTTCTTAAACATAGCTTTTTTTCCTCCTAAGTATCTTCATGCATGACAAAAATGTTCCAGACAATAAAAAAAGCATGAGAATCAAGAAAGTGTACACGAAAGCGGAGTAGACGTCTGGTCTACCTCTCTCTGTACAGCTTTTCTTCCTCTCATGCCTGCATCACCAGTAACACGTGAAAAAACGTTGTATTTAGGTCTTATTCTATTGTTTGGAAAGCCTTTGCAAATGGAGAGTCAAATAGACGGCCTCTGCATCCGGTACAGACTTCTGCAATTTCTGTTGCATTATTTTTATCAATTTCCATGCTAGATTGTAGCATACGGGATATTCCTCCCGCAACACTTTTGCGAGGATTTCCTGCTGATCGGGACGGAACTGGTCCGTCTGCACACGTTCGATCGACTCATGAAAATGGCGTACAAGACGCAGATAATTTATATCTGTCCGGTCAATCTTCATTTTCAGGGAATCCTCGATCACCGTCACCATATCATTGATCAGCTGAGTGTGGCGGTTGATTTCTGACAGGTCCCGGTTCGTCAGGGCACTATGGATGTGCAGCGTGATAAAGCCAATCTCCCCCTCCGGAATCGCAAGGTCAAGCTTGACCTTCAGCCATTCGACAATCTCCAATGCTGCTGCATATTCCCTCGGGTAGGCAAGCTCCGTTTCTTTTAAAAAGGGATTCTTGATATCGAGCCCCTGCTGAATTCTTTTCACAGCAAAATACAAGTGATCCGTCAGCCCGACATGGATATGCTCATTCAGCTTCACCTGAAACCTGGCCTCGACCATCTCCATGCATTCATTCATGAGACCGATGAATGATTCATCTATGTAATCAAGCAGCTGCTTATATTGGTTCTGCTCGTCCTCACTTTTGAGTACAAAAAACTTCTCTGCGCGGTCGACTGTTATATCCTCTCCCGCCTTCTTTCCGAACCCGATTCCCTTACCGGTAAGGATCACTTCTCCGTACTCCGGGTGGGTCGCAATGAGGACGTTGTTGTTCAACACTTTTTTAACTTGCATCTTCATTCCTCCGGTGCAAAAAAACTGCAATATTTATAAAGTTACGCTAGGATGGGTTTAGAGTCAAGTCAACAATATCTGGTATGAAAAATGCATCCAAAATCCCTTTGGGAGCGTTAGAAGAATAGGACGTCTTTTCTTCTTTATTAAAGACTCTAAAGGGTATAATGGAAGCAATCACATAAAGAGGGAGAAATTCTATGCAGAATAAGGACGCACTTCTTTATGAGCGGGTAAGGGGCAAGGATAAGGCCGCTCTTGAAGAGCTTTACGATAGGTATGAGAGTATTCTATATTCCTTTTTGATGAAAGTGACCGGTGACCAGGAAATTGCAGAAGAAGCGATGCAGGATGTGTTCATCAAGCTATGGCAGGGAAAAGGGATCTATGATTCCACCAAGGGCAAGTTCTCCTCTTGGCTTTTCACCATGGCAAGGAACAGGGCATTGGATATCATCCGCAAAAGAACGCGAACCCAGAGCACCCCGATTGAAGACGTCGAGCCTTTCCTGGAATCGACAGACTCTACAGAAGGCCAGACAGAGTGGAACGAACAGCGAGAGGAAATCAGAAAAGCGGTATCCACCTTATCGGACGATCAGAAAAAAATGGTGCATTATATGTATTTTAAAGGTTACACCCAGCAGAAAATAGCCGAAAAGACCGGTATCCCGCTCGGTACGGTGAAAGGAAGACTAAGATTGGCATTGAAAAAGTTAAAGAAGACACTGATTTCAGATGGAGAAAGGAGGGGGAGCATATGAGTCAGAAGTGTGACTTGCTTTTGGATTATTTTAATGGACACTTAACCGATAAAGAGAGAGAAGAATTCGAACAGCATGCAGCATCATGTCCAGAATGCCAGGAAGAACTGAAAGAACTCCAGGAAGTGCTTGGAGACATGGCTTTTCTTTCCGAACCGGTTACTCCCCCAGTAAAAATGAAAGAAAGAATCCTGGCCAATGTATTCGCTGAGGATAAGGTGGAACCGGCACCGGTCGATTCACCGACGCCTGTTGCAGCTCCAACGCCCCTAAGAAAAAAATCGGGCTATAAGCCGAAACCGTGGCTGACCGGGTTGTTGGCAGCGTCGCTTATCCTTTCCTTACTAGGAAACGGCTACTTCCTGTTGCAGGATGAAAAGGAAAGTGCAACAGATGAACAGGAGCTCATACAGCCGGATAGTGTCGTTGCACTCGAGCCATCCGAAGCTGGTGGAAGCGGATTTGCCGCCCTTTTCAAACAGGAACAGGCCCTATCCGTCATGATCCAGACACAGGAACTGCCAGAGCTTACAGGAACGGAAGTGTACCAGGTATGGCTTTTAAAGGACGGCGCGCCGATACCTGCCGGTGATTTCACGGTGGATGAGAACGGCAAAGGCTACGTCTTCTATAAAGTAGATCCTGCTGAAAATCAGGATTGGGATACGATTGCGATCACCCTGGAGCCTGAAAAGGGCAATCAGTTGCCGGAAGGAAGCATATTGCTTTCGGCGGGGTTGTAAAGGGAAAAGCAGAGCCGTGTTGGGCTCTGCTTTTATTTGTTTGGTTCCGGTGGGCTCGAATTGAGCTGTTAGGCAATGAGGTATTCCTGGGGTTGTGACCACGTGAACCGAATTTTTTCAAGATGATGGTCTCATAACGCCTAATTGAGACCACATAAACCGATTTATTCGGAAATGATGGTCCCAAAACGCCTGGTTGGGACCACATAAACAGAATTATTGTGAAATGATGGTCCCAAAACCTCTGGTTGAGACCACATAAACCGATTTATTCGGAAATGATGGTCCCAAAACGCCTGGTTGAGACCACATAAACCGAATTTTTCGGAAATGATGGTCCCAAAACGCCTGGTTGAGACCACATAAACCGATTTATTCGGAAATGATGGTCCCAAAACGCCTGATTGAGACCACATAAACCGATTTATTCGGAAATGATGGTCCCAAAACCTCTGGTTGAGACCACATAAACAGAATTATTGGGAATTGATGGTCCCAAAACGCCTGGTTGAGACCACATAAACAGAATTATTCGGAAATGATGGTCCCAAAACGCATGGTTGAGACCACATAAACAGAATTATTGGGAATTGATGGTCCCAAAACGCATGGTTGAGACCACATAAACAGAATTATTCGGAAATGATGGTCCCAAAACGCATGGTTGAGACCACATAAACCGATTTATTCGGAAATGATGGTCCCAAAACCTCTGGTTGAGACCACATAAACCGATTTATTCGGAAATGATGGTCCCAAAACCTCTGGTTGAGACCACATAAACAGAATTATTCGGAAATGATGGTCCCAAAACCTCTGGTTGAGACCACATAAACCGATTTTTTCGATATGACGGTTTTAAAACGCTGGTTGAGACCTATCAAAAAATACCCTCCTCCACTAATTATGACTACTCCCAAAATTCATAAACCAATATATCAAACAATTCCCCGTCTGCGTAAAGCAGGATTGCCCATTCCCCACGTTCCGGGATTTTTACAGAGGAAGGTATATGCTGATCCGCTCCATTATTTTCCCCTCCCAATTCTGTAGTCCAGCCAGTTCCATTTAGTAATAGTGGATGGACGGTTTGTGTTTCCCGATGAAACCCGACTACCGTCAATTCCTCCGCATCAGTCCCCCACAGATGCCACATCCATTTTTGAGGTTCCAGACTCGGCATATCCATTCCAATAACACCTGATTTATTTTCATTGCCCACCAAATTCCTGCCAAATGGTTCTGCTATTCTATTCCAATCAATAATTCCGATGTCACTTTCCTGAACAAATCCGGGAATGTCTTCTGGCATATTCACCATATGTTCTCCCTGATTTGCCCCCCTGCTAATGGGTCCCATTAAATCAAAATGACTAGAAACAAATAAAACCAGGACAGCAATTACTACACTAGTCATTGCTAATACGTGAAACCTTCGTGGTTTGTTAAAATTATAATGCCCCCCTGAATTAATCGCAGCTCTGATGTTATTTTTCTGCTCTTCTGAAAAATGCTTCCCGCTATGAGTCGTAGCATCCATCGCTTTTCGCAAATTCCTCAGATTAATCTCCATCCATATCGCACCTTTCCATCATGGTTTTCAACTTGCTCCTCGCTCTATTCAATCTAGTTTTAATCGTATTCCTGTTCATTTTTAGTATTTTGCTAATTTCTTCAATCTGTAATTCCTCATAATAATAAAGGGAAATCACTTCCCGGTATTTAAGTGGAAGAGCAAGAACACACACAGAAAGCAGCTCCTCCTCGCTGCGCTTGATCATAACCATTTCGGGTGAGGGGTCCTTTGTCCGGAAAAATTGAAACAGGTTCGGATTCATTATCACTCTTCTAATACTTGAACTTTTTAGAACATCCTTTGATTTATTTATCGTAATCCGATAGATCCATGACTTGAATGAGGTGATA
Source organism: Sutcliffiella sp. NPDC057660 (assembly GCF_042800035.1). Lineage (NCBI taxonomy): Bacteria > Bacillati > Bacillota > Bacilli > Caryophanales > Bacillaceae > Sutcliffiella > Sutcliffiella sp. NPDC057660. The sequence goes on along the minus strand of NZ_JBHVHV010000016.1, from coordinate 49,430 downwards.
GCTTCCAAGTCTTCATATTGCTTATAGCAAATGATAAACACATCCTGAACCACATCCTCAGCTATCTTCCAGTCTTTCAAATAGGTGTAAGCTAACTTTGTAAGTTTTTCCCCGAATTCATCCATGATTTCCTCAAACCAAGCATTCCTATTGTTTATAAATACAGCTTCTTTTCGATCGAGATTGCTCAAAATGTTCTCACCCCCTTTTTTTCTGATGCTAAGACGATTAAGTGGCGCTTAGGTTTCATTTTATCCAGAAATATTTTGGGGAAATAAAAAAAAGAAGCCTGCAACATATGTAAGTAGTTCGGTTGTGAAGTAGAAAAACTGAATTCACATGGATAATATATAGAAAACAGCATGTTTTTTTTGACAACAAATTCACACAGAAAAACGCAAAGGTGTTAGCAGCCCTCTGCGTTTTCTAGTTTTTAATGACCTGTTCTTCAATTCAAGAGGTTTTAGTTCAACAAGAGAATTTAGTTTTATAGCTATTCTCATACTAGACTACAATTAACAAACTATGATAGCCAAGTTAGCTGTAAATAACTAATGTCGAGTCGTGCCCGAAAATTCAACCTGTTTACTATTTATATTCTTTACCCATTCACTTTCATTCCAGATATTAGGGTTGTCAATCGTTAGATTTTCTCCACGCACCAAGAAATCATAACTATCTTTCGAACCATCATACCAATCTACAATAACTAACCTGTCGTTTATATTACGTACAAGGAATTCAGTAACTTCACCCCAACTGCCCATAGTATTATGGATTTCCGCAGGTAACTTTAAATAGATAAAGCCTCCATCTACATCTTCCTTATACTCCACTTCCCAAGCGCCAACATCTATTTTTTCCACCTTATTACTAATTCGATATTGGGATTGAATTTTCTTTTGTATATACTGCTTAAGGTTTTCATTATCTATAAATGCATCCAATTCAATATCCGTGCCGTTCCTGATTGCTTTGTTATAATCAGTCAACGCCTTCACACACATTTCATAAGCTGTTTTAGAATCCTGAATAGATAGTTGCCCTTCATTTTTAACCAAATATTTTGGATGATTATGTAATATTCCCCTTTCTTTGCTTGGGGTAATTTCTGTAATTACAGCACTATTTACTGTATTATCCCCTGGGGCGACATCTGTATTTTTTTCGTATTCATTATTAGTAGTAACCTTTCCACATGAACTTAGAATAAATAAGAGCACCACTAACAGATAAGCACGGTTCATTGGATTCCCTCCCATTCAAACATGAACTATAAAACTTTACTGTATAGACGATGTTTTTGCTCATTTAGTTTCAAAAATACATATTCACCGTTTTTGAAAATGCTTCTGACACATATTTCGTAGCGTGACCAATAGCTATAGTCCTTTTGTTAAAATCTATGCTAAATCTGTTGCTATGTTTGATATCAAAACTTAGTAATCCTTATTACACAAAAAAAGCAAGCGAATTATTATGCTAATTCGCTTACTAAATCACTTGTTTTTTTTATTTTCCCGCCTCTTAACCGAAATACTTACAACATATGTAGGCTTCAAAAAAACATTATGTTCACTTCCCAAACCACTTCACCCACAACGATGTTTTCAACACTCCAGTTACAAACCTGTCTCTATCTCCACAAAATCTTCTAATCTGCCCTCTCCTTTTCGGCACCATCAACAATGGCAATCGACCTGGATCGAATCAAGCCACCGCTGCCGTTTCAGGCCCATCCTTAAGTGGACTTCCTCCTGTGGGGTATCCGTAAAAAATATGCTGCATATCCTTCTTTTCCTCATGAAAGTACTCGCCTATTTTCTTTTCAATGGCAATGGAATAACCGGTCTCCTCTGCAACCTCTCTCACAGCACAGTCCTGCAGCCTCTCCTGCTCGTCCACTCTGCCTCCTGGCAAATCCCATATCGGATAATCTTTTCTTTTTACAAGCAGAATTTCTCCAGCCGCATTTTCCACTATAGTAAAACAGCCCTCTGTTCTAGCCTTGTTCATTATCTTCTCCTTTCATAATTAATCAGATAATCCCATACTTTTTCAGTGCATACTCAATTCCGTCTTCACTCGATTTCTTCGTCACGAAATCTGCCACGTTTTTCAAGTTTTCGCTCCCGTTCCCCATGGCAATCCCAAGGCCGACCAACTCCAGCATGTCGATATCATTCTCCCCATCGCCAAATGCAACGGCTTCCGACTGATCAATGCCGAAATGCTCTAATACCTTCAGGATGGCCAACGATTTCGATACCTCCTCCTGTAAAACGTTCAAAACATAGGGATGCCATCTTTTAAATATAAGTTGAGGTAACCGATGACGGTAACTCTCCACCATTTCATCAGATGCGAACAGGCACATCAGATATACCTCTTCCTCATAAATCCGTTCATTTATTGCAGGGTACTCCTTCAATGACAAGGTTTCCTTCAGTGCTCCTAATACCGTCGCATCTTCCACGCCGTTCATGCAGAAATCCTCCGTGTAAAAGGACAGTGCATGATTCTCTGTATATGCAAAATCAAACACTTCTTTCAGGTGATGCTGAGACATCGGCACTTTATGTAAAACAAGATCCTGATGCTTCACATACGCCCCATTCGCTGTAATGAAAGTATCTATCCCAAGTTCCCTGATTTCCTTGCACATGGATAATGGCCTTCCGGTTGCCGCGACCACCTTCAGTCCCTTATCCTTTAGCGCCTGGATTGCCTCTTTCGTTTTTTCTGAAATAGTGCCATTTTCATGATGTGTGATCGTTCCGTCCACATCGAAAAATACTATTTTATAATCCATAATGAGCCCCTTTGAATCTATCAGTTATCTTCCTTCAATTGCTGTACCAAACCAGAAATATCCCCTAAAACCCACACTTCAGAAATTCTTTCATTTTTGAAATGAAAGACTGCAGCACCTGCGTACTCTATAGGTTTATTAGTCGGCTTAATACCAAACAACTCACCTCGATGCGTACCTTTATAGGTCAGTCGTGCAAACGACTTCTCCCCTTCACTGATAATCTCCTCTATATGGTTATGGAAATCCGGAAAAGCTTCCTGAATGAAATCGACGTACTCCCCAAAGCCATCATAGCCTGTTGTATATTTCCCTAATGAGCCCCGGAAGCGAAACTCCTCTGTCAGCAGTTCCTGAAAGATGCTTTTATCAAAAAGATTCCACATATCATGATAGAATCTTTTAATCAAACCTACATTTTGATTCTCAGTCATAATAGCTCCTCCATCATCAATCCCTTTTCACCCGCATCAAACTAGCCCAAAGAAAGTCCTCGCCGAACCTTCCGCTCTCCTGGTCCATTTTCTTCATTTCCCTGAATTCAATTACTTGGAAATCGTTTGCGAATACCTCTTTCAACCTTTCCTCCGAATACCCGATTCCACCCTTCATGCTCTTTTCAGCATACACTTCCCAATCCGGGGTCTCTGGTGCTCCTTTCGTATTGAAGCAAACAATGCCAAAGTGCCCGTCTTTATTTAATGCTTTCTTTACGATTTCGAGGTAAGCGATACGTCGGTGAGGTGGCAAATGGTGGAGGAGTCCGCAATCGTAGATGAAATCAAAGGAATGCGGTTCAAATTCAAAATCAAAAACGGATGAACAATGGAAGTTGATGGACACTCCTTCCGCCTCTGCCCGTTCTTTTGCCCATCCTATGGCATTCTTTGAAATATCCAATGCATCCACCATGCTGCCCATCTTAGTCATGTATATGGCATTTCTTCCAGGACCACAGCCCAACTCCAGCACCCGCTCCGGCAGAAGACCATTCTCATAATAGGATACTAGATTCTCATCTGGCCACTGAATTTTAAAGAAAGGGATGTCCATGCTTCTATCCTCGTAAAAGCCCTCCCAAAAGGCCCTGGAATCCCTAAAAAACTCATCCAGCATGCTATACAGATCCTCATTGTTCAATATTGCTTTCCCCATAAAATAACCCCTTTTCATAAAATAACTTGATATGTAATATTGTACCAATATGTTGTCCTTCTATTGTTACAGGGGGTTTAAAGTTAGATTATTATGAGGAGATTTTAGTGCAGTGTGTACCTTTAAATCAGCGTTCTAAGCGCTTTGCTGACTTCCCCATTACGGTTTAATGTGGATCGATACATATCATATGAATATCACTTTTGGTTGAATAAAAAGTAGTTAACGTGCCTAGGCAGAAGTAAAGGTTTTGGCAAAAAAATCAACGGTGTAATATTTGATACATTCTTGTAATCAGTCACTTTTGTACAGAAATTAGTTCTCTTTTACAAAACCAATAACCCCAAAAATCAGTCCTGTACAAAATATAATTTTCCCTTCCCCATCCAAACCATATTTTATTCCTTAATTTCCAGCTTGTATAAGCTCAGACAAAAATGAATCCACATCATCCTTGACGACAACCCCATGACCCGTACAAAGATACTTAGCATCAAACTTCCGAAGTATCTGCAACCCATTCATAAACAAATCAAAATTATGCTTCACTCTCATCTCCTCGTTATTAGCCCACTCCGAGATGAACTTTACATATTTATCTTTCATTTCTTTACCGTTGCTCACCACTTTTTCATCCGGCAATGGCTCACCAAAGAAACAAAGATGGTCTTCACAAAACAGAACACCACTTTCCCGATGAAAAAGGGCGACAGAGCCTGGAGTATGATGACCAAGGAGGATACACTCCAACCCGCTGATAGCCGCACCATTATCAGGGAGCGTTCCTGTAAGGTTGGCTTTCTGCTTATCAGGCATTAGGCTGAGATCTTCACTATGAATATAGCTCTCCACCTTTTCTAAAAAGGAAAGTCCGCCGATATGGTCTTTGTGACCGTGCGTAGCAATGAATGCGAAAATTCCCCCTTTATCCAGATTGAGTTCTTTCATGGCAGTTTCAAGATAATCGAAGTGCTCCTCTTTACCTGAATCAACAAGTGTGCAACCATTCTCTCCCATTAGAAAATAGCAGTTATTATAGGAATTCCACGATTCATCCCATAAAAGAAATCCGTACACATGGTCTGTTATCTTTTCTAGAAAGTATTTCAAAAGATCCCCTCCCCATTTACACTCCAAGATGCTCCTCTTTCAACAAAGAGTACATGTACAGATCGTCGAATTTCCCACAAGTATATTCGTACTTCCTTAGCAGTCCCTCACGCATAAAACCATTCTTTTCGAACAGCTTTTGGGATTGGAGGTTAGCAGGTACGATTAGGCCTTCTATTCTTTGCAGGTTCAGCTCCATGAAACCGTATCGTATTACTGCTTCCAACGCTTCGCTCGCAATGCCTTGTCCCCAGTAATCTTTGCTTAGTTCGGTTCCGACTTCAGCACGGAAATGTTGTGCAGCCATTTTTAGAAAACCGCAACTTCCGATGACCTCCCCTTTATCTTTCAGCGTAATCCCCCACCTGATCCCGGTTTTTTCTTTATAAATGGAGTCGTACCAGGAAATCTCCTCTAAAGAATCATCTATGGTCTCGAATGCATCCAGTCCGACGTGCTTCATCACATCAGGATCCGATAGGTATGTTAATAGACTTCCGGCGTCGTCTTGTGTCACTTGCCTTAAGATTAATCTTTCTGTCTCTAGAATTGGAAATGTCATCGTGCACCCCTTTCTTGAATCTGTAATCAATTTATTAAGATTACTAATGATGTAGCCATTAGCATCGGTATGTTAGTCTTACAAACCGTCTAACAATCTCTTAATAGCACTAATCACCACATCAGGTGCATCGTTCTGTATGTAATGGGCACTATTTTCCGCCATCACAAGCTCACCATTAGTAGTAATGTCCACTAGTTCCCTTTGCATGGCATTCCATAATTCCTGTGATTCCTTCGAATAATGTGCTTTCTTCCCGGCAGCCAATACCATGACTGGAACCTCTAATTTCCTATTGCATCCTTTAAGCTGATTCAAGCTTTCCATAAATTCATCATAGTTTCCTTCATGGATGAATTGTTGGTCATATGCTGCCTTGAACTCTTCGGACATGGTTGGCAGAAACCGCTCCCTGTAATCCTCCGGGGTAGTATCAACAAGGACCATTCCAGCAACATCTTTAGGAAAATGCTCGGCAAAAATACGGACGTTCACGCCGCCGAAGGAATGACCGACCAGGATATATGGAGGCTCAATGTCCAGTTTAGTTAATAGTTCCTTCAACTCTCCCACCATATGAATACTTGTTCTGGGGTTGGTGCTTTTTGAGCTTTTGCCCAGTCCAGCTCTATCATATACGAGAACCTGTGTAGCCTTGGAGATGTCAGGTATGATTGGTTCCCATGCTTTCGAATAGTCTCCATATCCGGCATCCATGATGACTGCCGGGTTGTTATTTCTTTTTCCATATAGTTTTGTGTATAAACTGGTTTCTCCAACCTGTACAAAGTTTTCTTTGCAGGCTGGTAGCGTCGAATTTTCTATAGGTTTCATCTAATTCCTCCTGTTCGTGTAAAAACATACCGTAGCTTTCAACCACTTTCCTCGCTCGCTTTCCGCAACCTTTCATACTCCCGCCAATCTATCTCTTTAACCTTGCGATTCTCTCTGCCGCAGCTTTTGCAGGCATAGTTTCCCGGGATGATAAAGGGCAGCCAACATATCAGGAATCCATAAGGGACGATAGCCAATATAATGGCAATCGGTATTTTAAAGCCAAGAAATTCTTTTTTTCTATCAGATCTGATTCACAATGCAGGCAAAGCTTCATTTGCGGTCACCCCTGACTATAGGTCACTATTTGTTTGACACTGATTTAACTTTGTTAAACTCACTGCCAAAGCATCCAACAAATGAAACAACTAACCCAAAGAATGAAATACCGAGTCCGAATGTGGTTGCTGAGCCACTTGATGTCAAAATCAGTGCCATACCAAATAGAATAATAGAAATTCCCAAAAGTGATAAACGCATTTTTCATTTCTCCTTTTTTGAATAGAATTTTCCCCTTATAAATCCTGTGCCAGCCGAACCATGTCCCTGCACTGTATCCCATTTTCATAGATAGCTTCGGGATAGTGTTTGATGAAGAAGTCCTGATCCACACCGACAATCCGGAATCCACATTTCTGATAGAGGGCCAACTGTCCGATACTTGAATTCCCTGTGCCGATTTCGATGGTTTTGTAACCTTTGGACCTGGCTGATTCAACCGCATCCATCACCAGTTGCCTTCCTATCCCTTTGCCATGATGCTCCACGGAAACTGCTACATTTACCAGCTCGATCGTTTCAGGTCGGGTTGGTAGGAGGACATAAACACCAATAATACGTTCTTCCAATTCCGCTACAATACATTCACCTCTTGTTATGTATTCTTTCACAATCGCTTCTGAAGGATCGGCCAAAAGCAGTAATTCCATGGGAGGTTGTTCGCCTTGTTTAAGTTTTCTTATGTTCATGTTATTCTCCTAACCAGGCTCGCTGAAACCACTGTTCTGATATCTTCATATAAGGCTGCATTTGCTTGGGGGATGGCGAGAACCAGAAAGCAGATCAGGAAGGCAATTGTTTTTTTGTACAATGAATACATTCTGTTTCTCCTTCTTCCTACCATTAAACTTCGTCGCTGGATGTAAAGGGTTTATAGTGCAATTCTAACATATATTTCCTTTGCGGAATTCAATTTTTTTGGCTGCTCGAGGTGGTAGGGGTGATGGATTTTGTCGAAAGTTGCGTTTTATCGATATCGACCTTGTTTTCATTGATAGATAAACAAAAATTCTCGTTGATATATGGAAATTTTCGTTGATATCGCCTTCGGAATCGTGGAAAAATCTGAATTTTCGTTGATATATGTATTTCTGCTCCTGCCCATGACAAAAAACCCGCCATTTTTGACGAGTTTAACACCATGAACACCTCTATACTTTGCTCCCTGTATAATTTGATTCGTTTTTCACCGTCATTTTACTTCACTTAACCTCAGCTTCTCCACCAATTCTTCCTTCTGCCGCAAGTGATGACGAAAATGCATACCCACGAGATCGTACCATTCCCGAGCATTGAGCCAGCCGAATCCATCATGTTGAACTTTATAGTACGGGTTAACGTCATCTACTTTAATTTCCCACTGTCTCATCCTTTGCATAACCTCGTCCAGCCTACTCATTAGTTCTTCCATTGTATCTGAATTGTTCGGTGGTGCATTTAATTCGTCTGGCAGTTTGATTTTGATTGAAGGAAATCCTCCATTTTCAAAAAGACGCTTTCCAAACTCCGTTTTCCCGAGCTTTTGTTCTTCCAAAGATGCTGCACAAGCCTCCATATTATCCAGGTACTCATGGGCAACGAGAATTACATGGTCGTACATTTGGCCGATCGACCAAACTCCTTCTGACGATAAATGCCTCAGTTGCTCCAAGGAATAGTTCTGCAGCTCGCTTCTGTAAGCTTCAATAAGCTTTAAATCATTCATTTGATTCCCTCCTTAACTCTTGGAAGAAACTTTCCTTCACACCTTATATAAGAATTCAACAAAAAAAGCATTAACCCTTTTTGGATTAACGCTCCCTCCTATTTCCTCTATTTTGTTTAATGGACTCCCTCAGCCAACTGACGCATGGAATTCAACTTCGAAGAGAGCTCATGGAACCATTCTTCATCCCCTGTAGCCAGCGCCAGGTCTATTTGAAAGAGGATTTGTTCTCTGTTCGTCACTATGGAATCAGGCAGCTTCTTAACCCGTTTACTTAACATGTGAATGGTTTTTCCAACTGTTTCTTTATTGTCGCTGGTAACAACGGTTACTCTCACTGCACCGTCCAGGATTATTGATTCTATATATCCGATCACCAATTCCCCATCACGTGATTCTCCTTTAATCCAATCACCTGTATTTAATATCGAAGTATTATTGGATAACATTCTATTCACCTTCTTGAACTAGTATAGTTGTTCTGTAACTTTTTTCATTACATTTCAATCAAGAAAAAGCACACTTCTCTAACAGCCGCTTTGTTCTTCATTGACAAGATTGACTATTTCTTTAATCGTATAGTCCTTTAAATATTCCCCAAGGTATTTTTCAGCACCCATGAATATGGAAAACAAGACTTTATGCATATTCGCACCTACAATGCACTGTTCATTTGAATCAGGGCATTTCGGCTGAAGCGCACCTTCAGAAGTAATGTTATATATGTCATAGAGATTAACTTCACTTAATTCTAATGCAAAGATAAATCCTCCACCAGTTCCTTCTTTTGATTTAATAATTCCATGTCTTTTTAACAAGCTTAATACTTTACGAATGCGGACTGGGTGGACTCCTGCACTTTCAGCGATTGCGTCACTTGTGGACATGCGGTCCGGCTGCAGCGCCAGAAGAGTTAAACTGTGAATGGCAAGGGTAAAATCACTGTTCATGACCTGCCTCCTAAGGAATGAAAACTTTATTGGATTTTCTAAGATTATATGCTACAAAAAAACGTGTCAAGAAAAATAGGCGAAGCCCTGTATATGCAGGAATAATCTAATTATTCACCACGTTTTTCAGTAATCCATCCGGACTAATGCTTACAAATGTACGAAGCTTACGGGGCAGAAAACTGCGAATTTCTTCCTCGTTGTATCCTACCTGCAATCTTTTTTCGTCCTGAATGATCGGTCTGCGCAGCATTTGCGGATTTCTCTTAATTAACTCATATAATTCTTTAAGTGGAAGAGATTCAATATTCACATTCAAATTCTGAAACGTTTTTGATTTAGTGGAAATTATTTCGTCCGTCCCGTCTTCTGTCATTCGAAGAATAGATTTAATCTCATCAATCGTAAGCGGATCGGATAATATGTTTCTTTCCACATAGTCGATATGATGTTCTTCCAACCATGCTTTTGCTTTTCGGCAAGAAGTACAGCTTGGTGTAGTATATAAATTGACCATATATTTACACGCTCCTTAAATATTTTTATGAAACGGTGCTCGTCATTAAAATGAAATAAAAATAATTACAGTTCACTTAAAAAATATTGGTTACCATGATTGTTTATTTACACGATAACCTCTTCATACTGTAATTTTAATAGTTACAGTAAATAAAGTCAAATGTAATTTTTTGCATTATTTAATTCTTTAATTATGAATGGTACCTCCGCCAGATTGTCCACAATATATTCCGCTTCAACATCTTTCCAGTGATCATCCCTTTTCCAAATCCCTTTCAATCCAACCTGTTGAGCAGCTTTCACATCGTTATCAGGATGATCTCCGATAAATACACTTTCTTCGAATGAAACTTGAAGTTTTTTTAGTGCTCGTTCGAATATTTGCGGATCTGGCTTCTTTATTCCTTCCCATTCGGATACTAAAATAAGGTCCGTAAACTTATCGATCCCCAACGCCTTCACGTTATTCATTTGAAACTGTCCATAACCATTTGTAATGATACCAATAAGAAGCTTTTGGCTTTTCAATTCCTCCAACATACTAATAAGATGGGGAAAAGGAACGCAATGATTTCTAAACTCTTGGATGTAATCCTCCAGCAGATCTTCCCACGCCATCTTAATGCTAAATTCCTTCACCAACTGCTGATACACCTTATCCTTCCACACATACCCGAGGCTATCCAATTCTATGAATCTATCCATATACTTTTCTTTCGGTATATGATATACCCATTCATATAAGCGGTCATATTGTCTATCAATGAACAGTTTTACAGATGCATCTCTATTCAGAAGCGTTCCATCCAAGTCGAACAAAGCAGCTTTTATTCCCATTTGCATGCACTCTCCGATTAAAAAAGCGTTAACCCTTCTAGATCAACGCAAGGATCAATTATTAACCTCAGCGTAAAGTGAATGGCGTGAAATGTCAATGCGCGCTATAAACCCGATCCTGCACAAAGATATAGTCTTCCACGTCCAAATCCTTTATGGAATAAACAGCCGACCCTTTTCTTGCTATCGTAGCTTCTCCATTTTTCAACTGATATTCGGGATTATTGCTTTCCTCACTTCCAACTACGGTAAAAGTGATTGTCCCCAGTTCCTCATCCAGATCATCTTCTGTAATATCAGCTGTCTTTTCTTCATCCAACTGATATTTCACGTTATTCCAAACCACCACATCGGCCCAATCAACAGAGGTATGAATGACATTATCTACGCCAAGTCCTTCCTCCTCATTCCCCTGCTCGTCGATGGCACACCCCATTGAAAAGATAAGTAAACCGATTACTACTATTGAAAGGAATTTATTCATACTACTGCCCCTCTACTTATATTTCACCGCTAAATCTTTTAACGTATTGATGGCATTTAATGTTACAATCCTCTTTTCATTATTATCTTTTCCTGTTATCTCCAACATATTAAAGATATCGAGAAATTTCCTAATCAGAAAGATGTCTGCTTGATACCTCCAATAATAATTGGCAACAGAAAGAAAGTGGTTTTATCTTTTTGAAACGTTTTTCACACTGGCTCGTATTTAATAGGAATGAAACGGGAGGGATAAATCAATGGACATCAGTTTTTTCTGGATAGGGATTGGTCTAGCTGCATTAGGCTATTTTATTGGAGATGGTTTGAAAAACTTCAGAAATCAAAAAAATGCACCTAGCTACCCGACTTTGATTAAAAAGAGCGACTTGCACCTGTACTTAAATCTTACAAAGAATGAAGTGGAAGACCTGCTGTCAAAGCATCCGCATGCTCCTAAAATCGAACTGAACGGAACAACCTATTTTCCGTACCAACAGTTTATGGAGTGGCTGGCTTCAAATGAAATCTACAAGAGTTGATTGTGTAAGTGGACAAGCAATCATATAAAAGAGAGGTTGTCTATCGTGTGGCCTTTTGATTTATGGGTAATTGGTAATTACTGAACAATAGAGCAATAAAAAGGTTTTTGGACTTTTATAAAGGAGATGGACGCTCTAAAAGACATAAGAAAACTGCTAATGGACTTATCAATGGGTTTGACGCTCAAACAGGCCATTAGAAAGCAGCTATTAGTTTGTCGCTCAAAAAGGCCATTAGACAGCAGCTATTGGACTTCTCATTGAGTTTGTCGCTCAAAAAGGCATTAGATAGCCACTATTGGCCTTCTCAATGGGTTTGACTCTTAAAAAGGCCATTAGAAATGTCCATACCACTTAATCAGATGTTCCTTTATGCACTCTTACTCGACACAACAGGCCTTTTCATACGCAGTCCCTTTGTTAACGTCACCGTATATAAAACCAACGCCATCCAGATACACGTAAAGGCAACGAGGTGCACACCAGTAAATGGTTCGTGAAACAGGTAGACACCGATAAACAGTTTGATGGTCGGTGCGATGTATTGTAGCAGTCCGATCATGGAAAGTGGGATGCGCCTTGCTCCGCTGGCAAAAAGCAGCAATGGAATGGCTGTCACCACGCCGGCTCCGAGCAGCAAAAACGTAAGATTCACACTTGCCCCTAAAGCTCCCCCGCCATTTACATGAACAGCTGTTAAAAACAGCAAGGCAAATGGTGTGATAAGCAGCGTCTCAATTGCCAGGCCGACCAATGCTCCGAGCTGGACCATTTTTTTAATCAAGCCGTAAAAGGCGAAGCTGACCGCTAGCATGATGGCAACCCATGGAAACGAACCGAAATTCACGGTTAATACCAGTACTCCAATACCGGCTAGAATAATGGAAAGGGTCTGTAGCACGGACAGTTTTTCTTTTAGCACGATGACAGCCAAAAGAATGCTCACCAACGGATTGATATAATACCCCAAGCTCGCCTCGACAATGCGATCCTCATTCACGGCCCATATATACAGTCCCCAGTTGATGCTGATGAACACGGATGCACAGGCAACACCAATAAACCGCTTCCGGTTCCTTACGAGTGCTTTCAGTTCCGTGAAAAAGCTCGAGAACTTCTTTAGCAGAAGCAGAATCACTAACATGAAGACCAGTGACCATACAATTCGATGCGCCAATATCTCACTGGCCGGTACATCATCGACCAATTTCCAAAATAACGGGAGAATTCCCCATAGCATATAGGATAATGCTGCAAAAGCAATCCCAAGACCGTGCTCTTTATTTGTTGTTTGATTCATGGAAGCGACCTCTTTTTCTCATTGTATTTGTACCTAGTTTAGAGTGGCTTCACGATTTTTGCAACGGAAATATTTCGACTTGCGAAGATTATTGTACTGAAACCATAAAGAAGCAGGCATCCCAATTAGGGATCCTGCTCTTTAGTCTATATTCGATCTATTCCCCCAAAAAATCCTGAATCGCCTTTTTATTCGTTTCAATATCAGCCGCCAGTACCAGCCCCGCATGGTCATAGCGCTCATCAGTGTATGTTCCGTCCATTGGTATTCTCAGGGATTCCATCTCACTCTTATTCTCAAAAAGGACGCTTGGTCCAATTTTAAATAGAAGGGAGTTTTCCATATTTGTTTTGATAAATGGTGTAACAGTGCCCATTATTTTTGGCAGTTTCACCAAAGTGTTCAACTCCGAAAACTCGCTGCTTAACACCTTCAGCACTTCCTGCTGCCTCCGCACTCTCCCGAAATCACTTTCTGAATCCTGCCTGAACCGGACATAATCCAGTAGCTGGTCGCCATTCAATGTTTGCTTCCCAGCCGTGAGGGCATGGTCGATTCCTTTGGACATATCTTTTTCCACATCGATTTCCACGCCGTCCGGAAACGCCACATCCACGACCTTAGGAAAGCTTTGGAAGTCCACAATCGCATAGTAGTGCAGGTCGACATCAAAATTGTGCTTGATTGTTTTTCTTAATAACTCCACTCCACCGATAGCATGGGCGGCATTGATTTTGTTGGAGTCATGACCCGGGATCTCTACATAGGTATCGCGCATGATGGAGACAAGCTTCGTATCCTTTGTCTTTTCATCATACTGGGCAATCATGATCGTATCCGTTCTGGACTGCTCCTCTCCCCTGGCATCTATCCCCAACATAAGGACGTTATACTTCTCCTCCGTCACTTCAACCGGGTTGAACTCGATCGGTTCGTCATCCAGAATCGAATCGTCCTTGGAATTTTCCAACGCGCTTTTATACTGCAGATATCCATAAGTAAAAACTACTGCAATAAGAAACAGAGGAACAAAAGTCAGGGACAGAATGATATATTTCTTCCTATTACTGCCCCTTCTTTGACTTCTTGTCATATTGGTCATAATCATACCCTATCCTTCAAAAATTTGATTATTCAGAAACAGGTTAACAAAAACTAGAAATAAATACAAATATTTATAGATATCCTGAACTGCGCTTGGCTTCTTCCATGATTATGAAAAGCACATCCTCTTCCACAATATCCATTGCTTCCCTATCATATTGAAGTCTATCAATCAATTCGCTGATTTTATACCACTCCATTAAATCCTCCGGATAATTCAGCTCTGTTGCGACAATCAGAAATATCTCCCTGGCCAAGTCAAAAATATGCACATGGTTATCAGTCTTCATAATTTCTTCTGCCAAAAATCCGATATAACCCCGAGCACTTTCCGCAAAACATGGTTCTTCTATTTCCAGCTCCTTCATCGCTCTCTTGAAATATACTTCCACTTCAAAAATATTATCCCCATTCGAAAAGGAGGATAGGATGGAAAGTGACGGTGAGTAGATGCCTTTTTCTAAAGAATGGTGGGACCAGAGGATGTAATCACTTGTCGTAACGGAATACTTATTTATTTTATAGAATAGTGCCGGGGTTTTCATGAAATTGAATCCCTCCTTGGGTGTTTTATCATGTTAGTTAAAATTCAAGGTCAAAAGGTTCTCCTTCAAAATATACGGTTTTCACCTTTTCGAGTTGCGACTTTTCTATTGTAAAGACAAATGATTTCTTCCATGTATTGCTTTTAGGATAACGGTTCGTAACTCGTTGGAATACGAGGAAAATTACCCACCAGAACAGCAACGTATATATGACGGAACTGACACTCTCGTAATACATTGTCCAACGTCCTTTCTATAATACGACATCTTTCTTTACGATCCTGGTTTCTGTGTAAAATCCTCTTCCATGATTTCTTTCTTATCCGAAACAAGAAGTGATTGGAATCGATTATATAGAAACTGTATCTCTGCCTCTTCATTCACTAGCTTCATACTTTTATAGTATTCCTCTTCGCTTTCATATTTTGAGATTTCCATCCATTTTGTTGGGTCCGCTTTGCTGTTGAGATAAGTTGTTTGAGAGGTGATGTACTTGCGGTAAATCTCTGAAGCTTTTTGCTGAATCTCAACATACTCTTTCACCTTATCCTGTTGAATGTGATATTGATAAACTTTAACAAACATTCACTTTCCCCCCACTTAGCTCTTTCAACCGCTTCATTGCAGAATGTACAGTTAGTCTATGAAAAGAGATTAATTGGTTCCGATAGACAACCGCATAGACCCCATAAGGAGTAGGAGACATTCTCAATAGTTGTTCTCTGCTTTTCATTTCAATGATTTCCGGATGAATGCCCAGTTTCTTCGCTGCCTCTACAACATTATCCGTAGCTATATCTAAAAAAGGACACTGCTGTGTACGAAGGATTGTTAATCCGCTAATACATTAAGCCGTTCTTCCCAATCCTTTGGAAAATACGGGTCAGGCGACCTGCCAAATTTGTGAACGAGCAACTCAAATCCATAAGGTGCCTGTTCGATTTCTTCAAAATGATGCTTCAAAAATACGTCCTTGCCAGGTGTCCAGGAAGTATTGGGGTTGGTAACCACAATCACCCCGTCTTTGCCTTGATCCCTGCCATCCTGCAGACATTTATCAATCAATGTTGATGCATATCCTTTTCCGGTAATCTGCACCCATAAGCAATGAATAATCAAATAATTCTCGCCATGAACCACTCTCGAAGAATATTCTATCGGAGTATATTCGATAAACCCGGCGGCTTTACCATTCTCCGTTATTTTGATATACTTCAGCCCTTCCTCAAACCTTCCCAACAACCATTCGTTTTTATTTATATATCCTGTTGAACTCGGCTTACTCCTTAGACAATAGCAACCCTCAGCATCTATATTTGATTCATTCAACTCTACAAGCTCATATTGTTGCAATGTTCTTCATCCCTTCCGTTTCTCTTACACCAACATGATGATTCATTCAGTTCAGTATTTCCTTTAATATATCTACTTGCTCCTTTGTTACATGGTAATAGTTTTTTTCACCTCGTTTTAAGGTAGCTGTACCATCATCCTTGTACCATATGTAAGCGCCTATTTCAGAGTAGTTTTCTTCTGGATTATCCAGTGTAAAAAAAACATCTGCTAAATCACTCTCACTTTTTGGATTTTCTATTCGCTCCAGTTTTTCAACAACCGTCCTTAGTTGGCTTATTTTCTTCTGATCCGTTACTTCGGAATAAAACGTTACCCCCTCCACTCCCTTCTCATAAGTCGGTGTGGCAATTCGAATAATTTCCTTGGTTGAGCAGGCAAATAGAAGTGAAATTATCACTAGGAAGAAAATTACTAAAATACTTTTTTTGGTCATTCTATATCCCTCCTTCTTAGTGCATCGATTTTCATTGCCGTTTCTTCCCTCATATTTAATACAAAATCCCCTCGCTTCTCAACCGCTCCTTATCCTCCAAAGAGAAAATCCCTGGAGACCAGCCATGCAGGTGTCCGTGACCGCCGATGATGATTCCTTCCACCTCATAGATGGATATGTACATGTTGTTTCCATCTATGAGTAAGGCGTTCTCTCCTTTTCTATGTTTTTCTTTCAACAAGTATCTCGTTACCTTTACATCCTTGTTCTTATATTCTTTTTTCGAGTACCCCCATGCTAAAGCTATAAGATTTTCATTTACATCATTCTAACTACAACACGCCGACGCGGCTGTCACATCCTTTTCTTTAATCAGCACATTGTTTTCGTCATCCAATTTAAAACTGATCCTTGCCTTTTCCAGTCGTGTAATCAGGGATTCTCTTAGTTGAAAATTGTCCATTCTTTCAGCCCAGATAACGTAATTGTCGTTGTCCTTCAAAAGAATGATCTCCTGCGCTTCGACTTGTCTTTGATCATTTTTTCCTAACTTCGTTTCTTTGTTCAATATTACGTTAACAACTGTATTCTCTTGAAAGCTTTCGAGAGTAAGATTGTTCCCATCCTCATCGGTCAATTTGGTCTGATTACTGACTGTTACTTCACATAGATACATAATGGCTTCCTGGCTGCTCGCCCAAAAAGGCTTTTCGAATGTAGCAGAGCAGTCTACAAGCAGAGAATCTGTCTGTATCTCTTGTACAGAAACTCTTTCAAGACTATTTAGCGTCGTACTGGCTTGACAACCAACAAAAAATATAGGGATAAGAACAAGTAATACAAGATTTCGTTTCATGGATACCTCCATATTAGGCTTTTCAATAACATTTCAACCCTTAATCCAATTATTTCAAAATAACCAAATATTCTCAATCTTTTTCTGATCAATACAAAAAAACACACTCTGGTCAGAATGTGTTGATATCCATTTACTGATCTTAGTCTTATCATTACTCCCGCCCATATTTATTCCTGTAATGGCTAAGTGCCTGCAACGGCCAAATATGCTTATAACTGTGGTAGTGAATATAGTAGCTTCCTGGAATACCTGCACCTGTGGGATACCTGGAAGTCCAATCTTTTTTGTCCAGTAAGTGTGTTAGTGTCCTGATCCCTTTTTCTATTTGAGGTGTTGGTTGATCGGACACAGAGATAAGCGCATCCAGTGCCCAGGCAGTTTGAGAAGGTGTGCTATGATGCAAAGGAATGTACCGCTTCTGTATGTCACTCCCACAGGACTCGCCCCATCCTCCATCTGGATTTTGGATGGAAAGCAACCAATTAACAGCGCGACTTATGATGGAATCGGCGGAGGGGACTCCAATCGCTTTAAGACCGGTTATGACTGCCCAAGTGCCATAGATATAACAAATCCCCCAACGGCCATACCAGGAACCGTTCGTTTCTTGGTTGTGTTTGAGCCATTCCTTTGCTTGATGAAGCGGTTTTGAGTCATGCGGTATCGTTGTATATTCACCAAGGAAGTATAAGGTCCTTCCAGTCAAATCCGCGGTGGATGGATCAAATAGCACTCTATCCTCGTATCGAAAAGGAATCAAAGGTAAAAGGTAATTATCTGTATTTTTTTCAAAAGCAGACCAGCCGCCATCTTCATTCTGCATCGACATAACCCACTCCACCCCTTTGTTCCAGGCATCCCGGAAACGGTCATCTGATTGTGCGTACGGGGTAATTACTCTTAAGGCCGCGGTTGTGTCATCAATATCCGGCATCAACGTGTTGATATCAGAAAAGCCCCATCCACCCGGCTCAACCCCTGGATTTTTTATGGACCAGTCCCCATATTTTTGTTGTTGTCTTGAAAGGATATAGTGGCTAGCTTTTTGAAGTGATTTGTGTTCGAGAGGAACACCTGCATTGGACAACGCGGCTGTCAATAAGGCAGTATCCCATACAGTTGATGGAGAATTTTGCACAAAGGTAGTACCGTCTGTAGATGCTTTGCAAATATAGGATTTCATCCCTTGAAAGGCATTCATTATATAGGGATGATTTTTTCTGTATCCGAGTGCAAGAAATGCGAAAACCATAAAGAAGCTTGAGCTGAAGTAGCTACTTAACGTCCCATTTTCTTCTATTCTATCTATCATGTAGTTTTCCGCTTTTGAGTAGGATTTTTCCCTTAGGACATCAGGGGTGTCAGCCAACTTTTCCATTGCATGCTTCACAAATTGTTGAAGCATTTCCATTCCCTCTAAAGGTCGAGAGTCACCGACCTCTTCAAGTAAGTAGGATATGTTTGGAGTCTGCTGTGTTTGAAAGAAGGCATTCTTGTTGCTGCAGATAATAATGGGTACCCAGTGAGCCCTTGCATACCCTACTAAATGATAGATATTAATCGGAAACCATTTAGGCAGCAGCATGATTTCAATCGGAATTCTTTTTACGATACTTGGCCACTCTATCTGACCAGTCAGAGCTAGCATCATCTTGGTGAGCCAATCACTTTGTAACAGTCCACCCTTATTCTTTATAAAATTTTCCGCCCTACGCATATTGCTTTCTTTCCGCTCTGCATAGCCGGAACATAGCAAGGAAAAGTAGCCCTCTATCGTTGCACTTAGATTTCCATCGGCTTCATCATCGTACACTTTCCATAATCCGTTTTCTGTCTGTTGCCCCTTTATCCGTTCAACCAGCCTCTTCACTAACTCCTCCTCATTTTTAATCTCTAAAACTCTGATAAGGATGATCATATAGGCATCCGTCATGATACTTCCCTCAAAACAAAAGTTCCAAGCTCCGTTATCAGACTGTTCGCTTAGCAAATAATTAGTCATCGTGCTTATTTTTTCATTGACGATATCCATTGTTTTCATACATTCCTCCAAAATGGGTTTGTTAGTATAACTTATGTTCAATTATCCATTTTAGAAGAAACGTGCGGACGAACTGGCACGCCCGTTCGTCCAACAAAAATAACCATACAGAACAAACTGTATGGCTATTTCTAATAGCATAGACTACTTTACCAACCTTATTTTTTGACTTCTTAAAAACAGACCGATTTAATTCACTAACGGAATTAGATAATCGAAGGTATCTGATTCTATATTCGCGTACCTCTCGATCTTGTTCCCCGCAGGTTGAAAGCCGTACCGGATGACTACCTGGATGTAGGAAAAGCAAAGAAAGGCATCGTCTGCCCGGCAATCCTGCATGACAGCAAACAAGGTGGGAGGAACCTTTTCAAATCGGATGTTTTCAGTGTCCTTAAGTTGAAAGCTGTTACTCACCTCAAACCCTATTTCTCCGATTATTTTTTCCTGGGTAACCTTCTCGTTTCTTATATATACCTGCTCTGAACATGGAATTCCTTGTTCCTCTAAAAGGCGTTTCGCTTTTACAAAATGTTCTCGAAAAGGGTACGGACTTCTTTCCGATTCAAACTTCTGCCAAACAAAAACCTTTTCCTTCTCCCATTTTGATAGCATCAGAGTTTGAGTGTTTTCTACCTTCATCCCTCCAACATATTTCCTTGCAGCAAGGAGGGATTCCATTCTTTTGTCCAGGTCCTTTTTCCAACTATCCAGAATCACTCTCTTCTTTTGCTCATCGGATTCCGCATAGTGTCTTATATCCTGTATCGCGATATCAGCTTTCCTCAGTGAATCGATCATCTTCGCCAAGTGTATCTGCTCTATCGAGTAGACCCTGTACCCATTTTCCGAACGGGAGGAAGGCTGCAACAGCCCTTTTTTATCATAGAATCTTAGTTTACTTGGGGGCAAACCTGTCCTTTTTGAAAATTCCTGTATGGTAAGATCCATATATACCACCACTCTAGTTCGTTTATCTAGCTACATACGACCAAACATTAATCCGGTTATGATCCGGATCATAGAAATGGAATCCTGCCCAGCCCTTAAAAGGGTCACCGGCTATTTCAGAGGGCTTGATCCCGCTTTGAATCAGTTTATTGTATTCATCAAAGAAAACTTCCGGCCTAATATCATAATAAGTTCTCGCTTTGTTATCATTCGGCTTTTCCACAGGGCCATCTGTACGCTTGATGAGCCAAATATAATCCCAGAATTGTTCATCCAGGACATTTCTGTCATAGGCATCCTCAGTCCGCAAGTGGGCAAAACCATTCTCTTCATCCACCTCGACGACATCAAATCCGAGGTTCATTGCATACCATTCTGCAGATACCTTTGGATCTTTCACGTGAATGATCGTATTAACACTTCCGAAGCCGATGATTCCTGAAGCAGGGTAATCTCCATTGTCCCCCGCTCGCTCTTCCTCCACTATCGTCAACCTAGTATTGTCAAAGGCAAAGATGTCACAGTACTTTTGACCATTCGGTAAGACATGGATATCCGATGATTTTACTTGTTTACCAGCTAGATAATGAAGTGTCTCATCGATATCATATGTAACAAATACGAGCTTAACGTTCCCCTCAGTTTCATGCGATTGCAAGTGGTCATAATCCCCTTCAAATGACTTGATCGTAACCATCCCAGTTCGCGGCATCTTCACAAAACTCTTTCGACCGACCCAGGTGGTTATCTGATCCACACACTCCCACCCAAATACTTCCTGATACCATTGAACACCTTCCTCATACTTATCGGGATCCACCATAATAAATCCCCCATCCCATCGAAACATTCTTACCACTCCTTCATTTTCTAGTTACATTTTCAGGATAAAGGTTAAACCTAGTTTAAGGTCAATAAAAAAATTCATTTTTTTAAAAAGAAGCATTATCTGTTTGCAGACTAATTAAAAAGAGAATTTCAATTAAGCACACTTACTATACTTTCATATGGAAAAAATAGTATATTATTCGTAGATAGTATATAATTATATTACATTAACTTAAGGGAGTGATTTTTTGCTTAAAGGTGTATTAACTCTAGGTATAATTATTAGTTTTGGCGTAGCTGTTTCTTTTGGCATCACTACCAAGTCCAACAACAATGTAATTATCTCAACTAGTGAGATAGGGTCAAACCATCCTAAGAATAAGCACGGATTAACGTATGGGTCCTCTGCTGATACACTTACTTACGGAAAAGAGCCTGATTTAATAAAGGCATATGGAATTGATGGAACAATGGGTTATGTAAAAAAAGAGGATTTACACTCTCCAATGCCCAAAACACCGGAAGAAGCATTAAAACTTACTAAGGAAGCAAAAGATATAGAAATACCTTTATACGATAATAATGGAGAAACAGTAATTGGAACATTTTTATTGGGTTCTGGTTCCTCAGAATAAGAAGATTACTAAGTCGAACGGCATTCTACTTCCTAATAATTTTCTTTTTAACAATAAAAATAAGAAGAGATAATATGACAATCGTTATTCCCCCACCTAGAACCAAATGAAGAGGATTATATTTTCTTCCAGCATACTCTCCATTCCTGTCAGCCTTTCTATATTTATCACCATCTTCAACAGCTATTGCAGTATCTGTACTAACTCCTTTGATAGAAAAAAACTTTGTGCCTTTTTTATAGGTATTAGAAAAATTCCCATAATAAGTGCCTTCCTTATCTGAATACTTTGTTACATGCCCTATTTCTTTATCAATCTCTGTTACATATTCATCGCTAATCACATAAATATCTCCTTCATAGACCACAAATGAATATGCCCAACTAGCAAACTTGTTACTTGGTAATAAAAAACAACAAATAATGGCCATAAACAAGATTAGACGATGAGATTTACTTACTTTCATATAGCAGCCCCCTACCAGATTTACTTGAATGTTCATAAAATATGATTAATTCTCTAAAACCAATTATTTCAAATTACAACCATTTACTCAATGTTTAATTTCATAAAAAAGGAAGCTTACCTCATTTCAGATAAGCTCCCGATAGTAGAATAAACTAAAAAAGTTGATCAATAAATTCTTTCGTTGTTTTAAGGAAACCCATACATTTCTCCCCTTTGGGCTATTCCCATATAATTCGACAAAGTTTGAGATACACCTGTCTTTTAATTATTTATGGATGTTACTTACCTTACAAAGGATTTTCGCAATAAAAAAAAGACCTTACTCAATTAAGAATAATATCAATGATAATATAGATGATTGCAACAACAGCTAAAAACAGCATACATCCACCTTTGCCAAAATACATTCTGTCATATGTATCTCCTCTATTGAAAACACTCATCTCACTTTTATCCTTAACCATGGATATCCCCCCTGATATACGTACGGAGGTTACATACATAAAGTTCCAATCTTCTCTCTATTTAAGTGAAAAGATAACATGGAAATTAAAAATGATTGTTCAAAACATTCCGTTTTCTGATAAAATGAGTCTTAACAAATTTCATTAGATTGGGGATCATCAACATGGAGAATTTCTATCTGTTTGTGATTATGAGTATGCTGCTTATCCTATTGCCCGGTCCTGATACTGCAATCGCCACCAGAAATACTCTTTCTGCTGGAAGATCTGGGGGTTTTAAAACGTTAGCGGGGACATTTTGTGCGTTGCTCATTCATACTCTTGCTGCAGTAATCGGCCTTTCTGCTATCATCGTGAAATCAGCCCTACTGTTTTCGATTTTCAAATACGTAGGTGCAGTGTATCTCGTGTATTTGGGCATTAAGACGTTATGGGCGCTAAAGAGCAAAGATGTTAAGGTCCCCGAAGACGCAGGTGCCATAAGAAAATATAAGAATCAATCTCATTTCAAACAGGGGTTTCTGACAAACATGTTAAATCCTAAAGTTGCAGTTTTTTTCCTGACATTTTTACCTCAGTTCGTTCATCCAGGCAGCGACACTTTAGTGCCGTTCATCCTTATGGGACTTACTTATGCCATCCTAACCGCTGTTTGGTTTATCATGTATATCCTTCTTGTGGACCAGATCAGTGCATTTATGAAACGGCCAAAAACCACGACCGTTATTGAATCGATAACAGGTGCTGTGCTGATCGGGTTTGGAATCAAACTTGCAATGGAAAAAGCCCAGCATTAATTTCATACTAGTAATAAAAATTCCATCATTCAAAGTTTCAAAAACTCCCTCTCCTTAGAGCAAGACGATTCCCTAGGAAATCGTCTTTTTGTTTTTCAGTTAAGTTGGTTTTTTAATGGAATTGTGTATTATTTGTATTCATTCGTTCTGATTAATCCTTGTTTTCATGATGAACATTTGAACTTGGTGTAACATCCCACAACCTCTTAACCCCCACCAAATTCTGCCCATCGAATTCCATCCTGTATATATCCGGTTTTGTAGTTTGTAGTAAAAAATCCAAATCATACTTTTGGTCATAATATCCCATCATCAATGTCATAACAGCTCCATGAGTGCCTATTACCACTTTTTTACCGCAATAGGTATGTAATAATTCTTGGAATACTTTTATCGCTCGCTGTTGGCAGTCGGCATTAGACTCTCCCCCAGTCAAAGCAAAATTCGGATCAGAAAATGACTTTTTTAATAAAGGGGAAAGTACCTTATCAGATATTCGCTTTTCTTCAGCAGTAAAAACTCTTTCTTTTAGCTCCTCAAACACTAAAACTTCTTGTCCAATTTGTTCCGCTAACTCTTGAACGGTCAGGATGGAACGGTCGTATGGACTTGAGATAACCGCATCAATACCTTCCTCTAGTAAAAAATGGGCTACACCTTGAGCGTCCAATTTCCCTTTATCACTCAACCCTCTTGTTCTCTCGTTTCCGTGCTTTGGTGAATCACCATGTCTCACCATATATATGAAAGTTTTCATAATACCCCCGAAGTTATGTTAGTCAAGTCAGTTATCTAAAGAAAAAGCTTCCCCTTCAAAATAGATAATTTCCACTTTTTCCAGCTTGTCTTTTTCAATTTTAATTACAAAGGTCTTTGGCACCGCGTCACTTGTACAAGTAGAACCATTTTGAACAGTATCGATGGTTAAATCCGTCCTCGTATCACTAATCACCATTTTATCAACTTCAATTGGACACGTGGAGGATTCACTTGTATGTGCAAATACAATAGCAAATTTCTCAAAATCAACCTCCAAAGGTTTTGCTTCAAAATTAAATGAGTTCCACAATACTTCAAATTTGTCATCGTTAAATACGATCTCTACAAGTTTGTCTCCAACACTTTGACTATACGGTCCAGTCTGCTCTTCATGTAATAATTCTCCGTTTTCCAACTGTTTGCTACAAGCTATTAGTAAAAAAATGAATAGTAGAAAAACCATCTTACTTTTTGTCAGCATACGGTTCCCCCTAGCTGTGTCCTCCTTTGAAAGGATAATTTCGCTTCTTAGCTTTCTTGTTAGTTCTATTGGAATTTGTAGTATGTAATCAATAAAATAAATGAGGGTGGACATGCGACGTTCTTCTGGAGGATGGTCAGTGTTCCGGAGAACCAATCGCATTAATTTCAATTAAAAGCGAAAACGTTAAATCCACAATACATATTTTAAGCTTTCTCGTAATGGGGTTAGTTATCATGTATTGTAACGCTCCATAATTAAAAAGGTTACATATACCTTCAATACAAAGACGGAGGGTTATCCGGAACAGCGTTTACAAGAATGATATAGATGATGAAAGAAATAGGAAGCGTTAAAAGAAAGATAAGTCTAATGCTTAGGGAAGAAATTCCGCAGAACTCTGCAATTCCACCACAGACTCCAAACAGTGATCGATCTTTGGCTGATTTTCTTAATTTGTTTTTATTCAATTTTATCCCCCTCGGCTAATGTATAATCAACTCTTTATTTTCTTGATTCAGATTCAGCAAAGAGTTCATCGATATGACTTAGTCGTTATAGCTTCTTCCAACTATCTCAAAGACATTTTGAGCAGATTGTTCCGAGAGAGTATAAATTGTATGGGTATCGATTAAGTTCATAATCGTCCCTGACGTCTCGGTAATCCAGAGATAATAGACATCCTCTCCAAAATCAATTTTGTATTCCGGGTCTGCCATATCAGCGGAGCCATCTTGCTTAACGGCACTTCTAAATGCCTCTTCAAGAATTTTTATATCCTCTGGATTTGTAATCTCCATTACGGAGTCCTCATCAACCTCTGAAAAACTTACCATTTTATATATTGTTAAAATTTCTATATTTTCAGCTAAACTTGGTGTTGCTTTATTATCGGTAGAACATGCATTTAATGATAAACAACTAATCAAAAATATTAGAATAAGAAAAACTATCTTTTTCATTTTCATCCTCCTATACATAGGAATTTCCATTATTAATCTATTATAACATTTATTACAAATTTTCTGATAACTAAATTATTGTTTGGAATATCATCAAATTGATTAACAAACCGAATATTTTTAGTAGAATATGGGAATTTACTAATGAAAACACGATGAGGTGGATTATGACTAGAGCGATTGAGAGTTTAGCTGCGATTTTCAAGAATTTTGTCGATAAAGAACCAAAGCCGTTGCTTCACGTGGGCGAAGTTATGGACCTGTGGACAGCTTTTACAGCCTTCCACGAGGCACAGGCACTTTACCAGGTTGCTTTGAACACAACAACTGATCCTGAATTAAGGCATGTTCTTATGAATGCTTTTGAGGGTAGTAAAAGTGATACTAAATTAGTTGAGGGCTTCTTATTAAAGGAAGGAGTCCCCCTACCTTTAGTTAATCCTACCAAACCAAACTCTGACCCTATTTCTGTTCCTGAAGGAGTTAAATTAAATGATGATGAAATAGCAAATTTAATTGCCGTGAAAATTGCTTCCTCTATCACCTTTTGTGCGCAGGCGATGTCCAAAACGGTTAGGACTGACGTGGGACTGATTTTTTTTGAAATACAAGTTGAATTAATGAAGTTCGCAGCACCTTTAAAAAATCTGATGAAAGAAAGAGGATGGTTAAGAGTACCACCGAGATATAATCCTCCCGGCAACCCAAACTCACAATAGACGTGGGGCTTTGATATAAATTGACAAAAAAACACCATAAAGAATGGTGTTTTTCAGGTTTTCGAACATTTAGCTCATTATTTAATTATTTTGCTCCAGGCACTGATAAACCGCCATCATATCCCGTTTATTTAACTCACGGATACGATTGAAAATAGGAATATCCGCAACAGCCTCAATCCTAACGCTTTCCTCCACTACATCACTTACTTTGCCAGTAAGCCATGTTTGGACATCTATGCCATCGACAGTCTCCTTACGACCTTCGTCACTGATGCCACTTGCATGACAACTTACACATGGAATGGTTAATTTAAATACGCCATCATGCAAATTATCTTCTGAAATCACTTTCTTCCCTTTACAGAATGGACATGGATGTCTTGCTTTGATCTTATTGATTTGGGTGACAATCTTTTTGTAGCCGAACGCTTCATACACATAGGTCAATTTTTTGTATTTGCCATTAGTGAAATACTTATCAATGATGGTTTCTCTTGTTTCGGTGATATTGGCAAAATCACAGACTGTAATCCGATTATGGTCACTGATTGATTCAATATTTCCGCTAATGCTGCCCCAGAATGGTAGGACGTTTTGTAGTACCATTTCATAATTGGCGAAGCTTGCCAGGTCCAGCTCGAGCATTTTCAGCGCGACCTGTGTCTCCCTAAGTAAGAGGGAGACATCTTCCGTCAATGTCATCTCGCCGCCAACGATGGCTTTCAATTTTTCCAGTTCCGGTAGCTTCCCTACTGTCTGCATCACTTGATCAAGCGGTTGATGAATGATCTCACGAATATCCTTGTCGCCAAATTTCAGCTTTTTATGATGGTTTAGCACGGTTCCATGGCAGATCGGACACGTGATCATCTCTTTTGACTCTTTCATTTGCTCTTTAATGATGGATTTCGAAATGAACATATAACGCCCAATGATGATATTAAAGCCTTCCCAAGTTCTTGAAGCCTTTCCTGCTTTATCATAGAATGACTTTTCCCAATATCCATATAAAAAGGTGTGCTTTTCTGCTTCTGTCATCTCATTATAGCTTTTACTAAGATCGTGACCGAGCTCATTCTTAATCTCATCAAAAAGGAATTGCAATTTTGGATATTGATAATATTTCAGTACCTCCATCACGTCTGGATGCAAAAGGCCATCCCAGAACGGAACGTTTTTGTCCTGAATCACTACATCGATATCAAATTTTTCAATCACTCGGCGGCCGGAGCAGCATGGGCAGTGGTTTTCCTGATAGTAGAAATCGAAGCTTCTCGTATCTTTATTGGTCGGATGCGCTGCCACAATGTGGTTGATCAGGCCGCCAATTTCATAGAGAAAGCTATATTGACTATACAAATGTCTTTCAAAGTCAATGGCAATGACAGGTTTGATGGTTTCAGATTCGTATTCCCCGTATATCAGACGGGCCATTGATGATAAGCTTTTTAGAATGCCTCCCTTATAGACGTTCTCCGCTCTTTTAAAATAGTCGATATGATTTTCTTCTAAATAGGTAATGCCATTTTGCTGCTTAAGTGTTGACTGAATAGGTGACGGAATAGCACTATCTTCCCTATTTTGAAGACGATAATATTCATCATGACTGACAACATCAAGATGCTCTACAGGTGAAAGCTGCCTTTTACCAAAATCAACGATAAAATCAGAGTTTTCCAGCATATAGGCATTATGTTCGATCATCATGATGGAGACAGTTTCATCCTGCAGAATCCCTCTGACACTATCAATGAACTGGTTTAAGATATTTTGTGATAAACCTTTTGAAGGCTCGTCAAAAATAAAAAGCGTATGTGGATTTCGTGAGTTGGCAAACAGCTCCGACACTAAATGCACACATTGGAATTCACCAGTCGATAATGTTTGCGTTTTTCTTTCCAACGTCAAGTAACCCAGTCCAAGCTTGATCAATAATCTCAACCGTTTATGCGCGATGTCTTCATTCGGCAATTCATCAATGATGTCTTCAATCGAACGCTGAAAAATATCATCAATATCCTCGCTATATTTAGTGAGCTTCCTTTTTATATCAAGAAAAGTCGCAACGGTCGAACGACTTGTAATCGATTGGTTTCGGTCCTGCCCTACGATTACGAGTTTATCCTTTGGATAGCGCTCCAGGAAATCCTTGGCTATACACTCATTGACAAGCGTCGATTTCCCACAGCCACTCTCACCCGTAAATGTTACAAGTCTATTTTTCGGTATCTGTATTTCAGCCATTTGAATATTACGGCAATAAAGATCCTGGAATTGATAGTATTCTGTTGGTATTTCCTGATTACGTTCCCCAGGGATCGGGTCAGGACGTGGTGATTCTTCCACAATTCTTCCACCGTATTTCCCGCTGCCAGGTCCGAAGAACAATTGCTCATCGGTTAAGTCTAGCACCGTATCAGAATGATCAATGAGCCAAATTTGATTCTTATAGCCCAGATGCTTAATCTGTTCCAAAATTTTCAAAAGTGTTTGGTGATCAAGCCCTACAGAGATTTCATCAATAATAATCACGGTATTTTCACTTGTTGCCATGAATTCCGCCAAGTAGAGTCGCGTTAATTCCCCACCTGACAATGTACCCATGATGCGATTTAAATGTAAGTAACCAATATTCATATTGATGATATTTTGGAGAATATGCTGTTTAGCTTCACTGATATGTAATTCCTCTGAAAGGGAAAGAATCGATTCAACACTTAAATTGTTGATATCGGAAATACTATGGGCTTGATTCTTCAACTCTATCTTATATTGCTCAACCTCCGGACTAAAGCGCCTGCCCGCACACTTTTTACATTCGACGTTCTTGGTAGTTCCGCGGCCTTTACAATCCGGGCACCAGCCTAATGCATTATTAAAGGAAAAAACCTCCGGAGAAAGATTAAACTTTTTAGCAAGCATCTCGCGGATCTCTTTGAATACGCCGGTATGTGTGCCTATTGTGGAACGTGGGTTTGAAGAAATCGATGATCTTCCAAGAAAAAGGACCAAAGGCATTTCTTCCATCTTGATGGCACTAAAATTCGTCTCCATTATATTCGGGAATAAATATTGATATTCAGCCTTTGGCAATAAGGATACAAGCCGCTTCTTGGACTCTTCACCAATCGTTTGACAAAAAGTTGTTTTCCCAGATCCGGACAAACCAGCAATTCCGAGCGTCTGATCCTCCGGCAAGACAGCATCCAAACGGTTAATATTATTGGCAAATAATTGATTTATTTTCATCGGATATCCTCTCCACTCTCTTCTCTCTAAATCTAGTATTGCCATATTAGCTCAATTTCAAAAGAATTTCTTTCTATTTTTCAACTCGCTGTAAATTATGAAACTGCCTATTTTCCTAATAATTATTTCAAACCTTAAACCTCCACTCAATAAAAATCACATAAAAAGAAGCTTAACTAGTTCAAGCTAAGCTTTTGAATGAAATTAAATGATTGGCAACGTCTAATTTTATTATCTTGTAAACAACCAAATTATGAAAAGGAAAACTGCTATCACGGACCATAATATAACCTGCTTATTCTTCATTTTCATCCCCCACCCTTACAAATGCCTTCCGCAATCCACTCTCCATAATTTTGTTTATTTTCCTATAATCCTCATTTCACTTAATGGCCAATATACTACTTTAGTTGTTCCCACTACTTGTTCGATGGGAATTGAACCAATATCTCGACTGTCATCACTGACTCTTCTATTATCACCCATTACAAATATATGTCCTTTTGGTACAGTTTCGCCCTTTACCGGAGTATCCAAAAGAGTAAATGACTCAGTTAACGGGGCATCTATTAGGTCCGCTTTCTGTTCATCAAGGTAAGGCTCATCGTAAGCTACGCCATTTATATATAAAATGTCATTCTTATATTCAATACGGTCACCTGGTAATCCAATCACTCTCTTTATGTAGTCCTTCTCCTCTGTTGCGTGAAATACAACAATATCAAATCTTTTTGGATCCCCAATTTTAGTTACAATCATTCGTTCTTGATCTTCTAGAGTAGATTCCATTGATTCCCCATCCACTACAATAGGTGAAAATAACAAAGATCTTACAATAAAAGCTAATGCCATAGCGATTAGGAGAGCCTTACCCCATTCCAAAAATACTTTTCTATCAACTGTCATTTCCTTCATCCTTTCTTCTAGCGGGAGTCCAAATATCTATATAAAAAACCAAAAAAAGAACACTCATAGAAGCTTATCCTATTCTAGATAAGCTTCCTTATATTGCATTGCATAGATACTATCCTTCTCCTAAAGAATATTTTACAAGGTAATGAATATTAACTAATTGAAATTCTTTAGAATTATGTTACTTGTTAAACACTTACAGAAACTTCCCTAACCACTCGAAGACTTGTTGATAATAGTCATCGATGTTTTCCTGGCGCCATGAACTTTGATGGTGATCTTCATCATAGAGCACAAGTTGGGCTGGTTTATTCAACCTCTTCAGTGCGGAAAACATCGGTCCTGCTTCAGCATGACTTTTAATCACGAAAAAACACCTTTGTATCCAATTCGAATTTTTATTGATCTAGCATCCATTTCACAGCATCCAATAGATTTTCAGCTACAAAATCAGGCTCCACTTCTTTCCATTTTTGACGGTACGCAGCGAGTGAGCTCCTGCCCCATCCTGTCAAAACCAATATTTTTGTTGCACCCACTGAATGTGCAGCTAGCATATCGGTTTCTCCAACATCCCCGATGAAAACGGTTTTTGTTAAGTCTATGTTATGTTTTTTAGCAGCTTCCAACAATAATCCCGGATTCGGCTTGTGGCAGTCACACCCTTCAGTATGACTATGCGGACAAATGAAAACATCATCAAAGCCATAGGACATGAATTCTTTGGAAAAATCATTGATTGTCGCTTCACCTCTGCTGATCCTGTGCTGGTTCGTGCATGCAAACATTTTTATTCCATTGTCCTTTAACAGCTGAAAAGCAGATAGACTAAACGGATAAGGAGTAAATTCCCTTGGATGAATAAAATGCCCCGTACCACCAATGGTTCCATCGCGGTCAATAAATACAGCTTGAATATCTTTCATTTTCAGCAAGAAAAATCACATCCTAAAAAATAATCCTCTGTTACCTAATACCAATTATTTCAAAAAAACTTAATTTTCACAAGATTTTTCCCGAAAAAGGGATCTTATGCTCCTTCTTAAAATTTTTGCGGGAAGTATCTTTACATTTGATTAAGACATTGATAAGATATTTGATAATTTAATAACCAAGAATTGTAATTGCGATGATGAGAAGAGTAGATAAAATTAATTCTTTGCAGAGAGCTCCGGAAGCTGAAAAGGAGTAAGAATGATTTATCGAACCAAGGCTCTGAGCATTCACATTGGAACTTTTTAGGGATAGTGTGACAGGTGCTCCTGTTATAGGGCTAGGGTATACGTATTGAATTAATACCGTACCTGATGAGGTTAATATGGCAACATATTGACAAACTGGGGTGGTACCACGGATCTAAAATCTCGTCCCCAAGACTGAATGAGTCTTGGGGGTGGGATTTTTTTTATTGGATAAAAACACTAATAATCTTAGGAGGGTCTAATATGGACGGGAAAACGGAAGCGAACCATAACAGTTTGGAAAGGGTCATTATCGAGGATTTGGAAAACGGAGCATACAGTAGAACGATTTGCACAAGGTTCCCTCCAGAACCGAATGGTCATCTTCATATCGGAAGTGCCTATGCGATTAATATGAACTACCGGATTGCTCAACATTTCAATGGAGATTTCAACCTCCGCTTTGACGATACGAATCCTTTAAAAGAAGAAAGCGAATATGTCGATTCCATCATTGAAGACATGAATTGGCTCGGCTATCCTCCCGGTGATCGGATATTTTATGGATCGGATTATTCAAACGAGATATTCGATGCAGCAATCAGCTTAATAAAATCCGGAAAAGCCTATGTGTGCGGATTGTCTCAGGAGGAGACGAGGGAATTTCGCGGTACCCTGACAGAGCCTGGGAAAAACAGCCCTTATAGGGAAAGGCCGGTAGAAGAAAACCTCAAGTTATTTTTGAAGATGAAAAATGGCGAATTTCCAACAGGCTCGATGGTGTTAAGAGCAAAGATTGATATGGCATCCCCAAACATGAATATAAGGGATCCTATTCTGTACCGGATTATCCATGCAAGCCATTATAGAACGGGCAGCCAATGGTGTATTTATCCCATGTATGATTTTGCCCACCCGATACAGGACGCTATTGAAGGTGTCACCCACTCATTCTGCTCGATAGAGTTCAAAGACCATCGCCCACTGTACGAATGGGTGCTGACAGAACTGAATATAATTCAACCACCAAAGCAGAGGGAGTTTGGAAGAGTTAATATAACCGGTGTTGTGACAAGTAAACGGTATCTGCGGGAATTGGTAACAGGAAATGTTGTAGATGGATGGGATGACCCGAGATTGCCTACTATAAGCGGGCTAAGGAGAAGGGGATTCACTCCAGGCAGCATAAGAAATTTCATAAATGACATCGGTTTTATCAGGCATCAAAGCATTGTGGATATTGCCATGCTGGAAAGCACACTTAGAAATGAGTTGAAAACAAAAGCGAATAGTGCGATGGCGGTATTGAACCCTTTGAAGGTTACGATAACCAATTATCCTGAAGACAAGACCGAACTTCTATCAATTGAAAATAATACAGAAAACAAAGAGTTAGGCCACAGGGATGTTCTCTTTTCAAAAGAGCTGTATATAGAAAGAGAGGACTTTATGGAAGTGCCGGCTAAAGGATTTAAAAGACTATCCTTACATTCCGAAGTCCGCTTGAAGGGTGCCTATTTCATTAAGTGTAATGAAGTGATTAAAGATGATGCTACAGGGGAGATATTGGAGCTTAGATGCACATATGATCAAAAAACCAAAAGCGGAACGGGGTTCACCGGAAGAAAAGTCAAGGGGACTATTCATTGGGTTTCCGCATTGAACAGCGAAACTGCGGAGGTTCATCTTTTTGAAAAACTGTTCGAAGATGAAGACAGTGTAAAGGATACAGAAAAAACATGGGAGCAGAAAATCAATCCAAAATCGAAAACAGTCCTGAAAAATTGCAGAATCGAATCTTGGATGAAAAATGTAAAAGTCGAAGATAGATTCCAATTTCTACGCCACGGTTATTTTTGCCTGGATAAGCACTCAACGGAAAATACGCTGATCTTCAACAGGATTGTCCCATTGAAGGACTCCTGGACAGGAAAGCCCGGAAGATAAAGGTCAAGTTGCATCCGAAAACAAGACGGATATGAAAAAGCAGGAAGTCCATGACTCCCTGCTTCAGACTGTAGACAAACTCAAAGTAATTCGGGTTTGTCTACAGGTTTTTGTGTAGCTATCCGTCCCAGGCATAGACCAGCTTGTACCAACGGAATCAGTTCAGTGACTCTCCGAATGAAGTGGCCAATCTAAAGAACAGGCCCTTACAGCCGGCTTGTTGATGTTCAAAAAAGTTGTCTACGGACTACCCGGATTTCCTCTTTGCGGTTTGAGGTTATTGCTAATTTTGTCGAACGATGCGTTTTGTGCATAAAAATTAATTTTTGCACGTAAACAGGGCAAATTTGAGCGTAAACGGAATCTTTTGTGCAAATAGTGCCTAGGAATTCACCGCAAATCGTAATTTTTGTGCATAACGTTTTTCCACCGAAGAAAAACCCGCAGAAGCCCCCCTGCATTTCAGGAAAACAACAAATAAACCCCTCAATCCCCCCGGACCAGGGGGTTCTTCTCGATATTATTGGCTATTTTTCATTGCTTCAGGCTCTTTTTGTAAAGTATGTTGTTTATGAAAGTGAAAAATCGGCTTTGTGGCCATTCCTAATCCCTTTTGTCTACAAACTGAAGCGGGAAGTCCATGACTCCCTGCTTTTTCAATAGCTGCTAAATTAATTCTTCAACATATAGATATTCCGTTTGGAACCACTTTTCAAACTCGTCTATTCTTCTGTGACTACAATCTTTTTGGCAAAAAGTTGGCCGTCAACCGTTTCTGTCCACACCTTGACCTCTTGATTTTCTTTCAAATCATTAATACTGCTTATTTTCCCAGTTACTTTAGTATCCTCTAAAAAATGAATCTCTGGAGTATATGGTTCCTCTTCCGGGTCTACTTTAAAGGGGTATAAGATAAATGCATTTTCCTCTAGTACTCCGACAATACCCTTATGATCCGCCTTGGTCAGATACCAGATAGATAGCAGAGCCAACACAACAATTAATAGTATCGAAAGTAGGAAAATCTCTTTTTTTACTCTAATTGGCATTGAATTCTCCTTTCCACAAGTTAGCCCACCGCTATTATTGAAATAAAAAACAGGAAATTATTTTACTAGTTCCTCTCCAGTTAAAATTTCATATAACGCTGCTGAATCTTGCTCTGTTAATTTTACATATCTATCGTCATCCGTAACTAATTCAAGATTATGACCATTAGGGCTTACCCATAGTAAATAGGACGCTATTTTGTCTTCACTGCTATTCTTAGATGGAAATTGAAACTGGTAGTCAGCATAGCGCTCCATTTTGACTTTTGCTTTTTCCCAATTGGCATTTTTCACTATATCTATAGCTTTTCTTACCTGGTTTTTATCCGTGATTTCTTTTAAATCTTCAAAAGTATTATCTTCACCAGCTCTTTTCTGGAGAGTTATTTTTTGCCCATTCATTTCATTCAAGCAACCTGATATAACTACCAAAACACCTATTATTGAAATCAATAGGATGATATTTTTCAAATTGCACCCCCTAAATACTTTGTAGAACAAACTTCTTATTGGCCAAACAGATTTTTCTTTATTAACTGCCTCAAGATCATTACTGGTATGTTCCATTTTCTTTTAGTTAATGTTCTTACTTTCATATCTTTAAGCTTCCTTTTAATACCCTCCAGTTCAGAACGGAGTGCCTTCATATTCTGTGAAGTGTCAATTCCCGCACGAACAGCATAGACAATAATCAGAAACAGTAGAATTAATCCGATAGTGCCATAAAAAATAAAATCCAACTCTTTTCACTCCCTTTTATGCTATTCCCAAGTCTCATCCAATCTATCGGAATAGAATTCAATCGCTCTTTTGTATCTTAATATCTCATTGTCTGATGTGGTATCTATCAAGCATTTCAGAAGAATCTCCATTGCACTGCTATGCTCTTTCAAATTGTATAAGGTCATGGAATAAAACACTTGGATTGCTCTATTATTCGGAAATGCTTCCATCCCACGCTGAAATGTATTCTTTGACTTTTCATATTCTCCCAATGATCTATATGTGCTTCCTAACCCTAAAAATGCCCCTTCCAATTCGTTTGAAGGTAAACCCAATTTGATTGCCTTTTCATAAAAGGGCACTGCGTTTGATTCTTCCCCTAATAGATCAAAACTCCAGGCACAATGATAATTAATCGAAGCATCCTCTGGAAAATCTTGTACTAGTTTCAGTAGTAATTGATTAGATTCATTGTGTTTTCCACTTTCTCGTAACTTAATGGCTATATCTAAATCATGGTTCATAGATTTTCTCCCCCTTTGTCCATTTATTTCAGGAATCCTGCCCATAAGCTTAGTAGATTCAACAAAAAGAAGCGTTAATCCTTCTGGTGGATTAGATTAGTAATTCAAAATCATAAATTATAAAGCTGAAAAGACTCGTCAATTTGACGAGTCTTTTCTAGTATCAAGTATTCTTTTTTGTCCACCTAACCCTTTAAGAAGAACCTATATCTCTGATTTAAAAATTCATGGGCTTGTTTTAGAATCTGTTTTTGATTTTCATACACAAACAACTTTAATGTGTCTGTAAATGTAGCCCATTTAAACATTGCTATTTCACTCTCTTGAATGGTAACAGAGGTACTCGAGGGCGTTCCCAAAAATAAGATTACTTCTTTTCTAGTAGCTGATTCTGAAAGCATATATTCCATACTTAACTTAAAATCTTCATGTATTACAACATCTAGACCTGTCTCTTCTTTAACTTCCCTTCTTGCTGCATCAATTTCTGTTTCGTCTTCTTCAATGTGTCCTTTTGGAAAGCCCCAGTGACCATTAGCTTTACTTTTTACAATAAGATACCGAGTGGTTGGTTTGTCTTGATATATAATTACCCCACATGATTTTTCTTTTTCCATTGTTCTATAACCACCTCTATACAGGAACAGTCTAATTTCCTGAAAAGTTTGCGACTATGTTTGTAAAGTAACTTTTACGAAAGATCCACTTTTTGAAAGTGTTCTACTGTCGGGAATGGGTCATAAAAATGATGGAGTTGATTTTTCCATTCTTGATATTCTTCTGATTGTCTAAATCCAACTGTATGATCTTCTAAGGTTTCCCAACTTACTAATAATAAATACTTCCCTTCAGCTTCAATGCAAAGCTGTAGGTCGTGGGATATATAGCCCTTCATCGATGAAATAATTTCAGACACTTGACGAAAAGCTTCTTCATATTCCTGTTCCATCCCTTTTTTAACTTGAAGCATGACAGCTTCTAATATCATAAAAGCTCCCCCTCAGTACTCAATTATAGATTGTAAATTCACGAAAAAACCGCACCTATTTAGAAGTAACTATTATCTCGATTTAAAGTAAATTATCTCAGGGTCCCCTTCATCTAGATTCTCAAT
Source organism: Sutcliffiella sp. NPDC057660 (assembly GCF_042800035.1). Classification (NCBI taxonomy): domain Bacteria; kingdom Bacillati; phylum Bacillota; class Bacilli; order Caryophanales; family Bacillaceae; genus Sutcliffiella; species Sutcliffiella sp. NPDC057660. The sequence goes on along the minus strand of NZ_JBHVHV010000016.1, from coordinate 12,238 downwards.
TATTCCACTCTGAACAAATCCATTTTTTTCAAACGCTTGTTGCATGCTATAGTTAGAACGATTAGTAGAAGAAAATACTTTCGTAGTAGGTGAAATCCCTATCATAGTATCAATTAGATAGCTCGCATATCCTTTACGCCTGTTGGCTGGTGACACAATAATTAATGAAATAAAGGCACAATCGAAGAAGTTAGTATTGTAGATTAAAAATCCAACAATTGAGTTTCCTTCTTTTGCAATGATACAGTTTCCTGATTCTATAGCATTTTTAATATAGTTCCGTCTGCTTTTATTACCAATAACCTCACTATCTATCTGCACGATCTTATCCAAGTCGTCTATTTGAGCTTTTACAACTTCTTTCAAGGCTTTATCCCCCTGTTCATGCTGCTACGGCATCCACCTTATAACTTCTTATTAAAACAAATAATTCGATTTGCTTCACTAAAGCCCAACTTCAGATGCATTGCCAAGCTTTCTTCATTTTCTAATTCACAGTCACTGGCAAACTCGTGACATCCTTTGTTCTTAGCCCAATTCTCACAAGCATTAACTAGTTTTTTTGCAATGCCTTGTTTACGAAAGGCTTCTTTTACGTAGAGTCCCTCTAAATATCCTACAGGACTTGAACTTGTACCTTCCACATAATCATATCGCAGCTGGCATTGTGCAAACCCAATTGCTTCACTGTCATGATAAGCTAAAACAACCGTTGCGTCAGGCTGATCAATAAGTTTCGCTATTTCTTGAATAAATTCCTCTAACGTGTGATCTGGCCAAAGCAGTAAAGCAAGGTGAGCAGCTTCTTGTACTTCCTCTAATGTCGCCTCTTTAAGCATATAGAACCTTCTCTCTAAAAAAAATTATTCCACTCCACTTTCTAAAATCGTGAAAGTCCCCTTTTCACAATTAATTTCTGCCATAGCGCCATATGGCAAAATGAATTTCGGTTCGGTATGACCGAAATTCAAGTTATAAAGAATCGGCAAATCCTCCAAATCATATTCCTTCATGACTCTTTGAATTTCTACTTTATACTCGTCGTAGTACTTCTCATCTTGAGGTTTAGCAAAAATGATTCCTTTAGCTTTTTGCAGAATCCCTTGCGCAGCATAATTGCGTAACCAATATTTGATAAAAGCTGGTTCCGGCTTTTCTTCAGATGTTTCAAAGAAAAGAATACTATTCTCCCAATGTTTACTATCAGGCCAAAGTTCTGTCCCTTTTGCAAACTCAAGTACTTCAATGCAGCCACCAATCAAATGTCCTTGTGCTATACCTGAGCCTTGAAGTACCTCGTAACCTAAGTTTTTTCTCATTGTCCGTCGTCGGTTCTTATTCTCTTCAATCCATTCTAAACGTTCACTCGTCCATTCCTTAGCCGGATGAATTTCACCAATGATTTCATTTGAAAAGAGCGTTCTATTCACCATTTCAACTGTATATGGATCCATCTCCACATTTTCAGCAAAATCCATTAAAATTGCTGGACCGTAAAAAGAAGAAATTCCTGCTTTATGACAAAATAAATGTGAAATGGTCACATCAGAGTAACCCATAAAAATTTTCGGGTTTTCACGGATAACATCAAAATCTATATAGGGAAGTAAACGAATGCTATCTTCTCCACCAATATTTGCAATGATCCCTTTGATACGCTCATCCTTAAATGCTGTCATCAAATCTTCGGCACGAGCTTGTGGATTCTGATAAAGATAGTCTCCACCTTTCAAACTATTCGGCATTGGGACAACCTTAAGGCCGAAAACTTCTACTAATCTCTTTACACCTTGCTCATAACGCCATCTAATTTTCGGTTCGCCTGCCCCGCCCCATGAAGGACTTACTGTCGCAACCATATCTCCTGGCTGCAATTTCTTTGGTTTTACTAACACATTAACTACCACCCTTATTTAATTCGGTTTCTACATATGGATTTAATTTCTATATAATCATCAAATTCCTGCTGTTATTCATGAATCTAGCCACAAAGTGAAAAATAAGCACTTATCCTTGTACCAGATTTCACGCCCGTTGAAGATTAACTATTCACTAGGAATTAAATTCAAACGCCAATTATTGCATCTCATAAGGTTCCCTGGAGGGTATTCGAATTCGCATTCAGAAATAAATTGAAAGTTAAGCTTCCGACAAATTGCATTGGAAGCAGAATTATCAATTGAAGGGAAAGCGTGAATGTATGTATACTTATTCTCGGCAGATGCCGCTTCTATTGCTAAATTCACTGCGATGGTAGCTATTCCTTTTCCCTGATAAGAGGGTAGGACGCTCCATCCAATTTCGTATATTTTTTCATCGTTCCAAGTAGTTTGCCAATAACCAACTGATCCTACTGGTTCTAACTCTGGTAACAATATGATGCTGAACATACATCCTTTATCATCAAGCTCAAGATACCGTTTGTGTCTATTCAAAATTTGCTCTTTACTTTCGGGACCTCCAAGATGCTGCATCATCTCTGAAGCGTTTATACGAAAAAGTAAATCTATGTCCTTATCTTCCCAGCGCTTAATCTGAATGGTATGGTTGCTTCGTTCTAAAATCTTTTTCATCTCCTCACATTTTCTCTTTATTATTCTTTCTTTACTTAAAGAAAAATTCCTTTATTTTATGGTACATATAGTTTTCAAAAGGAAGGACATTCCCCATATTTCTCCTACTAAAGCTAGATTTAAGCTTATTAATTCGATGCTACTCTTCTAGGTCTCCCCTTTGCAAAGAATAAGCAAGAATGATGCCCATTAGTAACTTATATTAGCAATTTTAGTGAAAGATAGAACGATACTTTATATTAAGTATCGTCCTTTAACATAATTCATATAGACAACTAATACACGCCATTCACAATTTTCAGTTCCTAAATCTTATCCTAACTGACGTTTAAATGCTTTAGTGGCGAAGAAATAAGCGATGACCATGATCCCGACGCACCAGGCAAGCGCGCTCCAGATATCGTTGCCAACAGCCCCTTCATACAAGAGGGCACGAATCGCATTCACGATTGAAGTCACGGGCTGGTTCTCAGCGAACGCACGGACAATTTTAGGCATGGTTTCGGTGGGGACAAAAGCCGAACTGATAAACGGCAGGAAAATCAGTGGATACGAGTAGGCTGTCGCCCCTTCCATGGACCCCGCTGTCAGACCAGGAATGATCGCCAGCCATGTCAGCGCTAGCGTAAACAGCCCGAGTATCCCAACTACCACGAGCCAATCCAGGATATCAGCGCCTGAACGGAAGCCCATCAAGAGCGCGACTAGGATAACCACAACAACAGTAAGCGCATTGGAAATAAGCGAGGTCAACACGTGAGCCCATAATACCGATGAGCGCTTGATGGGCATGGTAATGAAACGTGCCATCAGCCCGCTCTTTACATCCGTAAACAACCGCAAGGAAGTGTATGCAACGCCGGATGCGATAGCCATCAGCAGGATCCCCGGCAATAAATAATTGACGTAGTTGTCTGATCCTGTCTCTATCGCGCCTCCAAATACGTAGACAAATAGCAACATCATCATAATCGGCGTAATCGCCACCGTGATAATCGTATCCGGACTTCGAATGATGTTGCGCATTAAACGCCCTAGTAATACCCCTGTTTTACTTTTCATTTACAGCTCCTCCTTTTTACCGATGATCGCGAGGAAAATTTCTTCCAATGTCGGCTGCTTTTCGATGTACTCCACTTTTGCTGGCGGGAACATCTCCTTGAGTACGGCAAGGGTACCGGTCTTGATGATTTTACCGTCATGCAGGATGGCGATACGGTCTGCAAGTTGTTCGGCTTCCTCCAGGTACTGGGTCGTCAGCAAGATGGTCGTGCCGCCGCGGGCAAGTTCCTTAACGGTATCCCAGACTTCAATCCGTGCTTCAGGGTCAAGCCCTGTCGTCGGTTCGTCGAGAAAAATGACTGATGGCGTCCCGATCAAGCTCATAGCGATGTCAAGCCGGCGCTTCATCCCGCCGGAATACTTGTCGGCCCTGCGGTTTGCCGCATCGGTAAGGCTGAATTTTGCTAGCAGATTGTCGACTACTTGAGCAGGATTGGAAACTCCCCGCAACTTTGCAATCATCATCAGGTTTTCCCGTCCGGTTAGCATGCTGTCTAGCGCTGCGAACTGACCCGTCAGGCTGATGCTCTGTCGAACATGATCCGGCTGACGCTGGACGTCTAAGCCGCAAATACCTACTTCACCGCCATCGGGCTTCATCAGTGTCGAGAGAATGTTGACAATCGTCGTCTTCCCAGCTCCATTTGACCCCAACAGTGCGAAGATTTCGCCACGCCGCACCTCAAAGTCCACCTCTTTTAATACTTCCTTGTCTTTAAAGGATTTTTTCAACCTTTTTACAGAAATCGCTGAATTGTTCATACTTTTTCCTCCCTTATAAAATGTGCATGCTGGTCGCTCCTGAGCTCCGGAGATAAGGAACCTTTGTCTGATATGAGCGCTTGTTACTCACCATCAGATAGGCTTAGTAATCACCGGTCTGGCGCCTGACAGACAGAGCTAAATTGTCTATTTACCACTACTCAGTCTTACTGATATTCTGTATAACTTACTACCATATTAAAAATAGGACTGAATAGTGTTGGTGGCAAATCACCATTGGTAGTCAGCTATTCAGTCGGTACTATCTATTAGATTATTTTTTTCCTATCGCTTCATGATACTTTGATTCAAAATGACCAGCTAGTGTCGATGCTAGACGATCCACTAGGATATCGCAGTTAGCCACGACCAATTGTATCGTTCAATTCCTTGCGGTACTTATCCCTCCAAGTTTTCTCATCCTTCACAAGCTCATCACAGAAAGCGGCAACGTCATCGCCCGTAAGGTCAGTGACTTTCTTGCCTTCCGCTGCACCCAGCTCGAACAGATCGAGAATACCGCCAAAGATACGACTGGTATCCTTCCAATCGGAGGGACCACCACCAGCGGTCCACATATATTTTTTGATGGCATTGTAAGCATGGAGATACTCACTTGGAAGTGTCTTCGCACGCGCCTCCATCGCTTTCCATTCCCGCTTGTCATCCAGACTTCCAATTATTTTTTTTATAATACTCATATTACTTCTCCTTTTGATTTAACTTTAGATTTGAGTTCACTAATTTTGCTTGAGACGAATTCCCATTTTCTCCAAAAAGTTTCAAGTTGCTCTTGACCTGCTGCGTTGAGTGTGTAAAATTTTCTCGGCGGTCCCATAGTGGAAGGCTTTTTCTCTATGTCCACCAGGTTGTTTTTTTCAAGCCTCATGGTAATTGTATAAACTGTCCCTTCAACCACATCAGTGAAGCCAAGTTCCCGCAGCTGCTGCGTGATCTCATAGCCGTAAGTTTCACCGCGGCTGATGATCTCAAGCACACAACCCTCAAGCACACCTTTCAGCATTTCTGTAATATTCTCCACATTTTTCAACCTCATTTATATTTCTCTTTATTTTTATTCAGTACTCTGTAACACAGGTACCTTGTGATACAGATATTTAGTATTACTTATTACTAGTATATAGTAATGCAGAATAGCGTCAATTGTCAATAACCTAATTTTACTCAAATTCATGAAAAAGGGCGCTTTTCTTAATAGCAGAAAAGCGCCCCAAAGTTAAAGAACGAAATAAACGTTTCGTTCTACATATAAATTTACTTGTTCGTGCGAAATCTAGACCATCAACATGCCACGGAATCCCCTGGCACCGTAATAGGAATCTGCACCATTGTGATACACGAAGACGTGACCAAAGCGATAATCGCAAAAAAGTGCACCGCCAAGCTTCCTGATATCAGCTGGTGTTTGCACCCAACTCGATGTTTTCATATCGAAATTCCCAAGCTCCTGCAGCGCTCGATATTGTTCTTCCGTAAGTAGTTCGATACCCATGGCAGTTGCCATATCAATTGCGCTATTTTCAGGCTTATGTTTTTTCCTTGCCTCCAGTGCTTCACGGTCGTAACAAACACTTCTGCGGCCTTTAGGACTTTCGACTGAACAATCACAAAACATGTATTCGTCCTTCTCCTTATCATAGCCAACAACATCCGGCTCACCACCGGTAACTTCCATTTCATGGAGCGACCACAGTTTTTCCGCATTGGCACTCAGCTTTGCTTGGACGTTTGCCCATTCGAGACCTTCATGGCGGTTCATGTTTTTCTCAAAACGGTCTTTCAAGACTCTGAGCAATTCGTCACTTTGTTCTAGTGACAATTCTTTTTTATCGCTGATATTATTTACCTTTGTCATGATAGTTCCTCCTCATATATTGTTTTTCCTCATAATGATTTATGTATTTCTGATTTCCATCTTTGAAGCCTGCCACCATAAATTATTTCATATAAAGAATTGCCTTTTTGAATAGAATTCATTCTTAAAGATAATTTCTATTTAACAGTTAATATATCCTGTTTGGAATAACAAGTAATCTTCATATTTATTTCGATATCCCTGATGACTGCCCTATAACTGAATTTCATACAACACAATATGTAATTTCACAAAAAAGAAGCCTCCCTGGTTCTAGTTAAGCTCCGTTTTTGGGTAAAGAAATATCACATAAACTCTAATCTTTATCTGATTTACCCATTGTTATGCTGTCAAAGGGAGTATAGTTGTTACTTGGTAATTTTCTCTTTCTCACTGCTTTAAATATCGAAAATCCGACTGCAAGCACTACAAATGCGATGAAAAAATATGCCATCATAACCCCTCCGTTTTTCTTAAATTTAGCTGATTAGGATTTAATGAGCGCTCCCTGAATGTATCCTCACTTTTTCTTCCCAATTCTTGAATGTCTTTTATCAGCCGCACTTAGTATTAAAGAGGTAGAAAAAAATATTGCGACAAGACTTATAATCATCTTTGTCCAATATCCTAATGGGAATAATAATGACATCAAAAATAGAAATAATGGAATAAATAATATTAAACCTAAACCTATTGTAAATGCCGCTTTCTCTGGTATTGCTTTAATTTTAGCTATCATTATTTCACCTTCTATAATAATTTTGTTTGCTTTAAATCTCAAACTAATCCCATATATTTAAATATTAACATAATTATTCCAATAGTCTTGTTATTTCTATTAAATTTATTTTCCTCTCCAAAAAAAGCAAAGCAACAAATGAAATCTCACGCCATTTCATCTGTTGCTTTGCTGCTTTTCTAAATGAACTTTTTGAACTCCTTAAATCTAATCAATCATCACTCCGACATCTCCATTCAGAAATCCAACTTGGAAGTTTTTCCGGTTAAGACATTTCTATATATTTTATCCCCTTGTCCGGTCTCTTCAATTTCAAAGATTCCGTATCCCTGTCCCATGACTCCGTAGAGTTGTGCCTCAGATGTTTTCCTCACCAGTATGACCGCGTATTCCTTTCCTGGCTCCATTTTGTAATCATATTCGGATGTATAGGAAATAAATTGCCTTTCCTGCTCTTCCTGAGACATTTTGGTCAAGCCCATCTTTTCAAAGCCTTCATATTCATTTCCAACCCAGGAATCCAGCAGGTTGGCTATCCGGATATTCCCGCCCCCGATGTAGATAGTCTTTCTCCCGGATAAAGCTTTGCCAGAGATGGTGTCCACTATTTCCACTTCCAAGGGTGTAAAAGGCTCATAGGTATAGAAATCTTCATATTTAGGTAGTATTACAGCCTCCCCAACCGATTGAACTTTCAGATGAACCACAGAACCCCCATCCGTCATCAGATTCCGTGGTTCTCTCGGATCCACAGCCCAGCTGTTCTCGCTTTGTGAAACCGAATAAATATCCTCCGGGCTAATCTCTTCCTGGACGCTGGGATTCTGCTTGTTCTCCATTGTCAGTTCCTTATCATGATGGATTCCAGCTTGCTTTTGAATAGTCATTCCTTGACCACCGATGCTCCAGATCAGGATGGCTGCCATAGCCAAAGTCACAAATCCGGTGGCGATTACTTTTTTATTGAATAATGTACCAGTTTGGAATTTTGCCTGTCTCTCCTTCAGTTCCCTATCAATGCTTCCAGAGATTTTGCTTAAGGCTTCTTCTTTCAGCTTATGATTTTTTGGAAACGATTGAAGTTGATCATGGAGTGTGGAATCCTTCATATCTTTCGCCCTCCCATCTTTTTCTCCAGCGCCTTTAAAGCCCTATGGTAGCTGAGATTCACTTTATTTACACTCCAATTCAGCGCTTGGGCAGTCTCCTGCACAGACAGCTCGTTGATTCCCCGGAACATGAGGACATCATAGTAGCTTTGCTTTAGCGTCCTTATCGCCACGTAGAGTTCCGCCTTCGTCTCGCTCAAACCCACAATATCCTCTGGGGAATCCGCCCCCTCGGCTGACCCACTTAAATGCAGAAGACGATTCCTTTTCGTCTCTTCTTTCCTTCTCCTTCTGCTTTCGTCAATCGCCACATTCCTGGCAATGCTTATCAGCCAGGTTCTGGGACTCGCCTCCCCCTTAAACTTATGTATATTTCGAACAGCCTTCACGAAGGTCTCCTGTACAAGATCCTCCACATCCATCCCGCCAGTATAATAGATAAGGAAATTATAAATGTCATTATGATATTCCCTAAACCAATCCGTCAGCTCGTTTTCTTCTCTCATTCCTTCTCCCCCGTAAAACGCATATACCTATTAGACGTCAGTTTTCATGGATACTTTCACACGAAGGTTAAATTATCATATCCAATAAAAAAAGTCCCCATTTCATCGTACAGAAATGGGGGACCTTTCACCAGAAAAGTTCGTTCTAAATCTATCATACTTTTTCATTCTTATTTCAACGTGGAGATGTATTCTTTCACCACTTCATACACATATCCTTGGTTGGCTGCTGCTGTTTCCGGGTTGTATTTGCCGCCGTTGACTTTATTATTGGATAGTACTCTAATGCCTAAGAATGCGATATCATAGGCTCCGGCGATCTGTGCTGCTGCGGCACCTTCCATTTCTTCCACGGATGTGCCGTATTTTTCATGGAACCAGTTAATCCGGTCCACTTCATTATTCCAGACATCTGCCGAACCGATTGTCCCCTGAACAATTTTTCCTTCAGTATATGTATCTATTACTGCATTGGCAGCTGCGAGTAACTCTTTGTCTCCCTCATAATAGCGAATCTTTTCGGCATTAGGGTCTTCTCCTGCACTTCCTTCAGAAGCCATTAAGTCCATTGGTTTCCATACAGTTGGATCAATCCCTTGGTTTTCATCCTTATTGGCTGTCTTTAATGAACCAAGGTTGGTCGTTCTTTCGCCTAGGACAATATCAAATACGTTCAGATCCGGATCATGCCCGCCTGATGTTCCTTGGTTGATGATGGCAATCGGATTGTATCTTTCGATAGCCACCGCAGTAGCTGCTGCTGTATTTTCCATCCCTTTTCCGGTTTTGGCAACGATGACCGGATAGTCATCCAAAGTCCCTATGTAGAATACAAACGATCCTGATTTTTCCTCTTTCACATTCTCAAGCCTATCGGCGAATTTTTCTGCCTCAATTGGCATCGGCCCTTGAACCATGATCGGCCTTTGGGTTTCCTTTTCCTTACCTGCTGATTCGGTCTTAGAACTGCAGCCTGCAAATACCGATACCAACAGTACAGCAATCAATGTTAATGAAACGAATTTACCTACCATGATGTTTTTCATACGTGATCTCCCCTAAGTAGTATTTTCTTGCTGCTCTGGCCAAAAGAAAAAGGTCTAGAAAATAGAATAATTTCTACCCCCTACACCTAACGAGTTCAAGTATAAATAATGAAGCAGACAAATAGCCCTGCATCAAAAATCGGAATCAGCAAATAAGCCTATCTTCCCTATACTTCACATCGTAGTCCAGTTCTTCCATGGGAACCGGGTAGAGACACTCAGACCATATTACCGAGTATATACGAGTAAAAATATTTAATTTTACTACTTTCCTAATATAACAAATAGATATAGGATAATCAAACAAAATACGAATTATTATTAAAAACCATATTTAATTGTTCGGCTTTAATGGGAATTCACACTGAAACACAGACACTTTCCCTATAATTCAAACTAAAATAATTCCTATTGTAAAAAGAACCATTATCTATTATAATTCCATTTATAAACTCAATAATAAAATCTTTACTGTGGATTTTTCTAGAGGGAACTCTATTTTCGCCACACGACTGTCTTAGGACAGTCGTGTGGCTTTTTGTTTTTTATAAAAGGAAAGAGGGGATTTTTCATGAAGACTTGGCATTATGCATTACTTGTATTTATTGGAGGCTGCTGCCTCGGGATCTTATCCACGTTTGTGAAGCTTGCCTATTCTGCAGGTTTTTCGATGGTGGAGGTTACGGGGAGTCAAGTGCTGTTTGGGACCTTGATTATTTGGCTGGTGGTTTTATTCGCCAAGAAAACCAAAATAAGCTTTAGGCAAGCCGGGATAATCATGTTGGCCGGCATACCGATGGGATTAACCGGACTGCTTTACTATCAATCACTACAGACACTCGATGCTTCATTGGCCATCATCTTTCTATTTCAATTCATCTGGATCGGCTCCGTGATCGAATGGGTTGTTTTTAAAAGAAGGCCATCATCAGGAAAGGTTCTTTCGATAGTGATTCTCCTTGCCGGATCCATTTTGGCAGCTGGCCTATTCGTAGAGAATATACAATCTGTATCCTTCGAGGGGGCTGTATGGGGAATGCTTTCTGCGGTGACTTTTTCCATCTTCATTTTCTTGAGCAGTATCATCGGTAAGAAGGTTCCTGCTATTCAAAAAAGTGCCCTTCTTTCAACTGGAGGCTTGATTGTCACATTTATATTATTTCCACCTGTATTCCTTCTCGATATAACGACCCTTACAGGTGTACTGCCTTACGGATTGATCCTTGGTGTATTCGGTGTGGTGTTCCCGCCGTTATTATTTTCAATCGGGATGCCGCATGTCGGTCCAGGACTAGGCACGATTCTTACAGCATCCGAGCTTCCCGTTGCTATAATCATGTCAGCGCTTGTCCTATCAGAAGAAATAGCTTCCTTACAATGGTTTGGAGTTGTGCTTATTTTAGGAGGAATCATCATCGGTAATATGAAACAAAGCCAGAGGGTCAGTCTCTCCGGCTGATTCCTTCTTATTTAGGAATAATCGGTACCCATAATTCATGCCGGGGTTTATGCCCTGGTGGATAATAACATTCAATACATGGCAGATCCGCTAGTTCATATCCAGCTGTAGGAACCCATTCTGAATATAACCGTTTCCATGCCTCCACGATATTTGGAAATACAGCCCATGTACTTGGTGGAATAATCAGTGTTTCCATCCCTTCTGGAGCTTCATCATCATAACGGACACCCATAAAATAGTTAAATTCTTCATCCTTTATGGCGGCTTCCTTTCCACATACACCTAATATTCCCTCGAGTGAGCATTTCGGATTTTCCCACGACATACTTATTAGTTGCTGCATAAACCCTTCTTTTTTTGCAGTGCTCAAAAGTGTTGGAATAGTTTTAAAAGCTCTGCTAGTTTTTACAGGCTTACCTTTACCTATTAATCTTATTTCAAATTCCAGTTTTTCAATCCTATACTCCATTTCAGTATCTCCTTTTATGGACAATTGAAAAGATAGTTTTGGAAAAGCTTTTAATGATTTGCCTTTCAGGCGACATTCAGACGGCTTTATTCCATGTGTTTTTTGAAAAGCACGCGCAAAGGAATCAGCAGATTCATAACCATATTTCATCGCGATATCGATAATTCGACGATCACTTTTTTGCAATTCGAAAGCAGCAAGGGTCAACCGCCTCCTTCTGATATATTCTGAAAGTGAAATACCGGTTATGGATGAAAATATCCTGGAGAAGTGGAACTCCGAACAGCATGCAACCCTTGCTATTTCCTTGTAATCTATTTCCTTGTCCAACCTTTCCTCTATGTAATCCAATACGTTATTCATCCTGACCAGCCAATCCATAAACTCCCTCCTTCTGTTCATCATTTTAAAGGAAAAACTTACATTCAGCCCGACATTTATTGCCTGAAAAAGCCGGTTGATATATTTCCCATTCTCTATATCTTAAAGTATCTATATTATTTCTTACAGTATTGAATTCGATAGTATCCTTACTCATGTGTTTTTGACATCCTTAAATTACCGAAAGCTGACGGTATTGCCTGTCCAGAATTAGTCGATTATAATGTCCGTATATAATTCGAAAGATTTCGAC
>NZ_JBHVHV010000015.1:105238-134197 GCF_042800035.1 Sutcliffiella sp. NPDC057660 | reverse complement strand
CCCAGAGGGGATAACATGGAGGAGCCGTATGCGATGACCCGCACGTACGGATCTGTGAGAGGCGCATGAATAAATTCATGCGCCTACTCTATTTTATGCGTAAATCCAAAACTACATATTGACCAGATTGGTCACGGGGTGATATATTTAAAATGACCACACTGGTCACTAGAAAGAAGGTGAACAAAAATCAATTCCAAATTCTATAACTTAGCTTATGAAAAACGAGCAACTATTATTAATGCTTCCATGCAGGAGTTTACAGTCAAGGGATACCAATTGGCTTCAACCAACGAGATTGTCAAACAGGCAGGCATTTCCAAAGGGTCGCTTTTCAACTATTTCAATAATAAGAAGGATTTGTATTTGTTTCTGATTGATTACGGTATAGAGGTTTCCAGAGAGATAATGACAGAAATTGATTTCAATGAAACAGATCTACTTGAGAGGTTAAGGCAGATTACCATCGTCAAGCTGAGAGTGATTAAAAAATATCCGGAGGTTTTCAGTTTTCTTCAAGGCGCGATTGCAGAAAGTTCCGAAGAGGTAAAGCAGGATGTGGAGCAGATTACGATGCAATTTGCCAAGGAGAGTTATCAAAAACTATATGAAAACCTCGACTACTCCAAGTTCCGGGATGATATCGACATACAGAAAGCGATCAAGACGATCTATTGGACCATAGAGGGGATTGGTAATGAAAGCAAGGAAAAAATCAAGTTCAATAGCGCAGACAGCTTTGATGTAGATGCGCCTTTCAAGGAAATGGACGGATATATTGAGCTTTTTCAGAAAGCTTTTTATAAATAACAGGGCGGAGGGGCTAGGATGTCAGTAATTCAATTGAAGGATTTAACCAAGTATTATGGGAAGGTTCTCGCACTAGATGGCGTCGACTTGGAGGTGAAAGAGGGAGAGGTGTTCGGCTTTATCGGTCCAAATGGAGCAGGTAAATCTACCACCATTCGGATTCTACTTGGTCTTTTGCGAAAAACAAGTGGAGAGGTCAGTCTATTTGGCAAAAATCCATGGAATGATGCAGTGGAGCTGCATAAGAGAATAAGCTATGTACCTGGTGATGTAAATCTTTGGCCTAATTTGACCGGTGGGGAAGCAATTGATCTGTTTGGTCGCATTCGTGGGGATATGGATAAAAAGCGCCGTGACTATTTGCTAGAGAGATTCGCCCTGGACCCGACTAAAAAGTGTCGCACCTATTCAAAAGGGAACCGCCAAAAGGTGGCGCTCGTTTCCGCTTTTGCCTCCCAAGCAGAGTTATTCATTTTAGATGAGCCTACTTCAGGGCTTGATCCATTGATGGAGTCCGTATTCCAGGAATGTGTCGCAGAAGTGAAGGATGAAGGGAAATCGGTTCTTTTATCAAGCCATATCCTAGCAGAAGTGGAGAAGCTCTGTGACAGGGTGGGCATCATACGGGAAGGGAAGATTGTGGAATCGGGTACCCTTGATGAACTGCGCCATTTGACGAGAACATTCATGACCGTAAGTACCACCAAAAAGGTGGAAGGACTCGATCAAATAGAGGGAGTTCACCAGTTGGAAGTGGTAGGAGACGAGGCGAGGTTCCAAGTCGATTCTACGCGGATGGACCAAGTGCTGAAATTCTTGGCACAGTATGAAATCAAAGGGTTGACCAGTACTCCACCTACTTTGGAGGAGCTGTTCATGCGTCATTACGGGGAGAACAACCAGGCTGTAAAGGGCGGTGAGTAATAATGAATAGCGAACAGTCGTTTGCAGGAACATGGACGCTGCTGAAATTCATGATGCGCCGAGATAGGATCCAGATTCCTATATGGATTCTTGGATTGACACTTACCATTTTTGCAACATTGGTCAGCTTTGATGAAATGTATCCCACAAAGGAAGGGCGACAAGCTATTGCCGTAACGATGGCAAATCCGGCTTCCATTGCCCTGACTGGACCTAAGCTGTACCTGGAGGATTACATATTTGGTGCAATGATGTCCCACCAGATGCTCGGTATGGCAGGGATTGTGGTAGCACTTATGAGCGTGTTTCTTGTTATACGGCATACACGGAAAGAAGAGGAGACCGGTCGTGCTGAACTGATCCGTGCATCTGTTATTGGTAGGCATGCAATCGGGACTGCCGCCTTTATCTGGGCTATTGGAGTAAATCTGATCCTTGCCCTGATAGTGGCCTTTGGGTTAGGAGCTTTAGGTGTGGAAAGTGTGACTATGGAGGGCTCGTTCTTATTTGGGGCTGGGTTGGCTTCTGTCGGTCTTTCGTTCTCAGCGCTTGCCCTGGTGTTCGCGCAGGTGATGGAGCATGCAAAAGCGGCGTCAGGTCTTGGGGCTGGAGCGGTTGCTGTGGCATTCAGTATGCGTGCCATCGGAGATTTGGGAGAAAGTTTCTTATCATGGCTATCCCCGATTGGGTGGGCTCAGCAGACTTCAGCCTATGTAGATAATCTTTGGTGGCCTTTGCTTCTTAGTCTGGGTTTCACCCTCATCCTGACTGCTATTGCGTTTCCGCTTAGTGCCAAAAGGGATGTCGGAGCGGGTTTGATTCGCCCGAGACGGGGCAGAGCTGAAGCATCTTCCTTGTTAAATGGTCCACTTAGTCTGGCATTTCGATTACAGCGTATGAACCTATTGATTTGGGGCTTTGCGATGCTTCTTTTTGGAATGTCCTACGGGGCATTTATCGGGGAAGCGGAAGAAATGTTCGGGTCCATCGGGGATTCCCTGGACGGCATGCTGCCTGAAATGGATGGAGGAGTTCTTGCAGACAGCTTTGCAGCAATGTTTATGACAGTAGCTGCAATGATCGGAACGATTCCTGCATTACAAAGCATCCTGAAGCTTCGAAGCGAAGAGAATGCAGGTCGCATTGATCCACTGCTCTCCAATGCGGTTTCCCGTACTAGACTGCTTTGGAGCTACTTGGTTGTCGCCCTTTTAAGCAGCCTGTATCTTACATTGATGGCAGGAGTAGGGATGGGCATAACCGGAAGTCAGAGTATGGAGGATTCCAGCTATTTGGGTACTCTTACCCTAGCCGGCCTTTCATTTACGCCTGCACTTTGGGTAACGATCGGTCTGGCTGTCGCCATCTATGGGTATTTCCCTAGGAAAACAAGCTTCAGCTGGTCGCTGGTGGGTTTTGCATTTTTTGTTGTCTATCTAGGAGGAGTTCTTCAACTGCCGGAATGGGTAATGAACCTATCTCCATTTACACATGTCCCAAGAATTCCAGCAGAGGATTTCGAATGGCTTCCATTACTGGGCTTGACTGCTACAGCTGCAGCCCTTATCCTGGCAGGATGGTATGGCTATCGCAGACGTGACATTACCAATTAATATGATGGAGCTGACCCCTTAAACGGGAGTCAGCTCTATTTTGGTTACATAGGTTCTACGAATAGAGTCAATATTAAAGGAGAGTATCTACATAACATAATCTGTTTTAATTTAGCAACATTTCTTTTGTTAAGATTTTGTAAAGTTTTGTCGAAATAGCTATCTGTTTTGAATATATTAGTTTAATATTATTTTGTTATTTAGGTAGATAAAATGGAGGAATTAACATGGTTTTTAAGAAAAAGGACAAATTTTCAGTTCATTTAAGCAATATATCTGCAAATCTTAAAGAGAGCACTTTCTTTTTCGCTGATTATAAACTGACAAATGCAAGCGATCTAAAGGTGTTTTCCGAAAAAATGAAAGAGTTTGAAACAAAAGGGGATAAAATGGTCCATGAAGTGATCAAGGACTTGAATAACTCTTTTATTACGCCGATCGAGCGTGAAGATATCCTGGCATTAACTATGAGTATGGACGATGTTCTTGATGGATTGGAGCACACGGCTGCTATGTTTGAAATGTACTCCATTACCGATGCGGATGAGTTTATGCTTAAATTTGTGGATGCTATCCGTCATTCTTCTGTGGAAATAGAAAAAGCGGTGGACCTGTTATCCTCTAAGAAGCTGCTTCAAATGAGGGAGCATGCCATCAAGATCAAAGATTACGAATCCAAATGTGACGGAATTCTTCGTCAATCCATCAAGCATTTATTTGCTACAGAAAAGGACCCGATCCGAATCATTAAATATAAAGAAATCTATGAAGAGCTTGAGGAAATCGCTGACTCTTGCCAAAATGTTGCCAATACTTTTGAAACTATCATCATGAAGAACGCTTAAGGAGTAGTGCATTTATATGGATACAATTCTAATCTTAACTGTTCTGATAGTTATTGGGGCTTTGGCATTCGATTTCATTAATGGATTTCATGATACAGCGAATGCGATTGCAACTTCCGTATCAACGAAAGCATTGAAGCCAAGGCATGCCATCATTCTTGCTGCGGTGATGAACTTTGTGGGTGCGATGGCATTTACAGGTGTTGCGAAGACCATTACAAAGGATATTGTTGATCCTTTTACCCTGGAAAATGGCTCTGTTGTCATTCTTGCAGCATTACTTGCAGCCATCAGCTGGAATTTGATCACTTGGTATTATGGAATACCGAGCAGCTCATCCCACGCGCTTATCGGTTCCATTGCAGGTGCAGCTATTGCGGCAGCAGGATTTTCAGCTCTGAATTATAGTGGTTTCCTAAAAATCATTCAGGCGCTGTTAGTTTCACCCGTTCTTGCATTTGTAGTAGGCTTTATTGTATACAGTATCTTTAAAGTAGTATTCAGGAATAATAATTTGACAAAAACCAATAGGAATTTCAGGCTCTTTCAAATTGCGACTGCTGCTCTGCAATCCTTCACACATGGAACGAATGATGCACAAAAAGCAATGGGTATCATTACAATGGCCCTTATCGTCAATAATTATCAAACCTCGGATGATATTCAGACATGGGTTCAGTTTTCCTGTGCGCTTGCGATGGGTCTAGGAACCTCTGTTGGTGGTTGGAAAATCATTAAAACGGTCGGTGGGAAGATCATGAAAATACGTCCGGTCAACGGAGTGGCAGCAGACCTTACTGGTGCAGCGGTTATTTTCGGGGCGACATTCATTCACCTGCCTGTCAGTACGACCCATGTTATTGCTTCTTCCATCCTGGGTGTTGGTTCTGCCCATCGTGTAAAGGGAGTTAAATGGGGGACAGCGCAAAGGATGTTGATCACCTGGGTGATTACACTTCCGATTTCAGCGACTTTAGCCGGTATTTTCTATCTGATTCTTAATACTTTCTTTTAAAAGATAAACGAATAGGCACTGTCATGCATGTCTGACAATGGAGGAGTTCTCCTATCAGCACGCATGACAGTGCCTTTTTCATTCACCCTTTTTATGTAGAAACTCGTACGATAATACCAAGCCGACACAAAACAGTCCCATAGCCACATATGCTGGAAGAAGATGTGTAAACGTTGTATAGCCGATCAGAAAATGTATCGCGATACCGGTTATGAATGCGGGAAGGCCTCCAATCAAAAAGGTCCACCAAACCCATTTGTTCCCCTGCTGAAAACCCCACAAGGAAAGCATCAACACGAGAAGTCCGACGCTCAATAAAGCACTTCCGAAACCTGCCCGGTCATGTGCCAATACCGAGATAAGGTTCTGATTGAACTCGTCGAGCATGTTCGGCGGCATGCAGATATACTGAATATCCGTAGGTACAAAAACGGAGGTTATGCCAATATAGGAAATCACGATCCCGCCAAGTACAAAGGAAAATCCGAGCAGGACAAGAGCGAGCTGTCCATAGATTCCCTTTTTCCAGACAGAGTCATTTTTCAGATTTGAGGAAGCTGGTGTACCTATTATTCCTCTCGTTTTGAAAAATCCGTATAAGTACACAGGCAAGAGGATAAGCCAAAACAGCAGGTGCAGCCAATCGAAATAACCATAGCCAATAAAGGAAAAGATGCCGAGAAAACCGATGATGGCCGCTACATCAATGGCTTGTTTGGCCCAAAGTAGACCCTGTCTGACTCCGTATTTAGCCAGCTGCATATAAACGATCCCGCCAGAAATCATAGTTCCTGCCAATGTCAGCCGGTCATGTGCCATAAACAGCATGATGCGTTCATTAAAGAGCCATATCTCTTCTTTTTTCATGCCGAGGAAATGCTCATCATATGGCAGAACAATAGAGGTCACCCCAAATAGAAAGGCGAGCATGCCGCCAATCAGGATGAAAAAGCCGAACAGCCAATATGCGAACCATCCGTTGTATGCTGGTTCTGGTTGTTGCAGCCTCACTAACAGCGATTCGTTGATCCGTTTAGTAAGGCCAGGACCGGAAAATACATAGCCGTCTGAGAGTAGTACCAGGTCCGCACCTGCATTCAGCAGTTCGTGGGCATGCTCGGGCTCCGAAATTCCACCTGACGTAACAATGGTTTTTTCATAACCTGTTTGTCTAAGGCTTTGCACCGCTTCTGAAAGCTCAAAGTCTTCTGATTTCTCTTCCAGTACTACGCCATCGAAGGAACCGGGATTTATCTTTGACAGATCAGTCATGCAAGACGTCGCAATCCAAATCGGCTTATTGGTGTGAAGACCCAGCGTCGTCTGCATATTTTCCACAATGTAGCCATCAGCATAGGGATCAAGTTCTGCCGCCATCCTCTCAACCTCTTGCCTGCTGCCGGAGAGACGAAGGAAAATCGGCTGTTTTTTGGTCAGTTTCCGAAGCTGGTGGATTGTTTTCTCTAAGCCGATGGATGGTAGTACTTCAGGAAAATCTATGCGCTTTGCTTTATTATCTTTTATCGGTTGCTGCCCGTTTTCCCGAGGTTCCAATGTAACAGGACCAATCTCTAGAAAACCGAATCCCAAATTCGAAAAAGCCCTGGTACCGGAGAGCAAAGGATCGATCTTCCCGGACAAACCTACAGGGTTCTTGAAATCTATGTGGTGAATTTCCTTATGTAATAGCGGAGAGCATTCTTCACGTCCCAGAAAATTGATGATATGTGATCCCAGCCCGAATGGAAGGGAAGCGATGGTGTTCATTCCACGATGAATGAACTCCCTTGCCGCTAGTGGCGGCAAAATGGAAAGGACAGGTTTAAAAATGCCATGATAGGACCAGTCTGGCATGGGGCATTCCTCCCTGATGAAGTTTGTTATGTTACGTTCATTTTAACATTTTGCAATACTTCAAAACTGATTTTCTCCAAAAATATTCCTTTTAAAACGTGTCAGAATTTTATGATATATTAGTAGAGTGGACATGCAGGAGGGATTTTTGATGGGAGTAAAGGATAGTTTACTGACAGATGAAATGATGGATACGATTATTGCCAATGCCTTTGAGTGGATTGTGGTGGTCGACCATCGTGGGGAAATCATCTATTTGAACGACAGCTATAGCGCTTTTTTGGACGTGGATAGCAAGACTGTCATTGGCAAGCATGTTACAGAGGTAATTGAAAATACCCGCATGCACCATGTCGTCCAAACAGGCAAAGAGGAGCTGGCGGACTTACAATATATTAGGGGCAATTACATGATTGCCAATAGAGTGCCAATATTCAATAGCAACAAAGAAGTGATTGGTGCATATGGAACGGTAATATTCCGTGATACAAGCGAATGGGATAAAATGAACAGCCATGTAAAAAGCATGCTGGGAAGAATTCGAAATTATTTGCAGGAGTACGAACAGCAAACAGGAGTCAAATATACTTTAGAGGACATTATCGGAAAGTCCAAGCTCATACAGACGTTGAAGGAGAAGGTAAAGCATATCGCATCCAGTGATGTGTCCGTTCTGATACGTGGTGAGAGCGGTACAGGCAAAGAGCTTTTTGCACATAGTATTCACCAGCTGAGTAACAGGAGCTCCATGCCTTTTATTAAAATAAACTGCGCCGCTATACCTGAGCATCTTCTGGAATCGGAGCTTTTCGGGTATGAGGAAGGGGCTTTTACAGGTGCGAAAAAGGGAGGGAAGAAGGGGAAATTCCTTCTGGCTGATGGCGGCACCCTATTCCTTGATGAAATAGGGGATATGTCGCTCCCTATGCAGATAAAGCTGCTTCGGGCGCTGCAAGAGGGGGAAGTGGAACCGATAGGTGCACAAAAACCGGTACAAGTGAATGTCCGGGTGATTGCAGCCACCAATCGTCCTTTGGAAAAGATGATGGAGGAAAAGCGGTTCCGTGATGATCTCTATTATCGAATTCACGTCATTCCGTTCCACATTCCATCTTTAAGGGAAAGAACCGAGGATATCCCGATGCTTGTGGAGCATTTCATCCAGAAAATATGTAAAAGGACCGGCAGGAGAATTACATCTGTGACTCCGGATGCACTATCAGTTTTATCTCGTTACCGCTGGCCGGGCAATATCAGGGAATTGGAGAATGTCATTCAAGCTGCAGTTCATCTCTCCACAGGAGATAAATTGACACTTGAAGCGCTACCTGATTATCTAACGGCATCATACTCCATTCCGATCGGTTCCAAATCACTGAAGGAAACATTGGAAGACGCCGAAAAGCAAGCGATCATACAAACATTGGAGAATGTGCATGACGATAAGCTGGAGGCTGCGAAACTGCTTGGAATAAGCAAATCGAGTTTATATGAAAAAATCAAGAAATATCACATAGGCTAAGCGAGTCCAGAATTCCGGAAAATAGTCCAGAAATCTGGACTCTCTTGTTATCAAGGTGGACGAAGGTTGCTTGATTATTAGTCCGAACTTTCGGAAAATATGCAAGTTCGGAAAATTGAAACATTTGCGGTTGATGGATTCAACGAGTTGGCACGATTTTTGCATATAGGAAAGAGGAAGACAAAATTAACAGGAAAATGCTTCGAATTTATGAAAGCGTTTACCGTAAAACAAGGGGGAAAGAAAATGCTCAGCATGATTGGTCTTATCGGAGGTTTGGCACTTTTAATTTTTTTAACGATGAGAGGGATGAACCTGCTTGTAGTAGGTCCGCTGTCAGCATTATTTGTTGCAGTATTAAGTGGAATGCCGTTGTTTCCACAATTGGTTGAAGAAGGGGAAGTTAACTTTGTAAGCAGCTATATGGGCGGTTTTTCTTCCTTCGTCACTGCCTGGTATCTAATGTTCCTGCTTGGGGCCATTTTCGGGAAAGTGATGGAGGATAGTGGAGCAGCAGACTCTGTTTCCAAGTTTATTGTAGATAAGCTTGGGATGAAATATGCCGTACTTGCCATTGTGGCAGCATGTGCCATTTTAACCTATGGAGGAGTCAGCTTATTCGTAGTTGCTTTCTCTGTATATCCAATGGCAATCAGCTTGTTCAAACAGGCTGATTTACCACGTCGTTTCATTCCGGCGGCACTTGCATTCGGTTCCGTCACATTTACGATGACTTCTGCCGGTTCCCCGGAGATCCAGAACTGGATTCCGATTGATTATCTTAACACAAGTCCTTATGCCGGTTGGGAAGTCAGTTTAATTGTTGCTGTATTCATGATGATCTTTGGTTACTGGTGGTTAAAGCGCATGATCACAAATGCGGTAAATCGTGGCGAAACGTTCACAGCAAGAGCATCCGATCCGGTGATGGATGAAAACAGAAAACTTCCAAACCCGTTTGTCAGTATGATTCCGTTATTGGTGGTACTTGGAATCAGCTTCTATTTCCATGATGACCTAAAACAATCTGCCTTGATCATTGCTTTATTGGGTGGGATCATAGCCACTTACATTGTTGGTAGAGCCTATTTCAAATCCTTCTGGAACGCAATTTCCGAAGGTACGATGGGAGCCTTGATCGCCATCGGTAATACGGCCGCTGTAGTAGGATTTGGTGGAGTTGCAAAAGCAGTGCCTGCATTTGGCGAGGTTGTATCCGCGATGACGAGCATCCCGGGAAGCCCACTTATCGGAGCTGCGATCGCAGTCAGCGTCATTGCCGGTATGACAGGATCCGCTTCCGGCGGGCAGGTAATCGCACTTCCGTTGATTGCGCCGCACTATATTGATATGGGTGTAAATCCTGAAGCCCTTCACCGTACGGTTGCCATATCTTCCGGTGCGCTGGATTCCCTTCCGCATAACGGTTATGTTGTAACAACCGTCCGTGCCATTTGTGGAGAGACCCATCAGGCGGCTTATGGACCTGTCGCTGCCGTTACGGTAATTGTTCCATTGATTGGTGTAGCGATTGCGATCGCATTGTTCTCACTTGGACTTGGTATCTAAAAACATTGAGGAGTGAGCAGAATTGGTAAAGGATAAAGTTGTCCTCATCACAGGAGCAGCCCAGGGAATTGGATATGAAATAGGAAAACAATTCACAGAAGCTGGCGCTAAAGTGGTGTTGACGGATTTAAATAATGAAACGGTGAAAGCTGCAAGCTCTGCCTTAAACAAGCAAGGGTTGACGACATTAGGAATCAAATGTGATGTGACATCTGAAAATGATATAAAAGATGCAATCGATACTGCGATCAGGGAGTTCGGGCGTATGGATGTATTGATCAACAACGCGGGCCTTCAGTATGTCTCCATGATCGAAGACTTCCCGACGGAAAAGTTTGAGCTTTTGATGAAAGTGATGCTGGTTGCTCCATTCGTCGCAACCAAGCATGTCTTTCCGATTATGAAAGAACAGAAATCCGGCCGTATTATCAATATGGCTTCCATCAACGGCTTGGTCGGCTTTGCGGGAAAAGCCGCCTACAACAGTGCCAAGCATGGGGTAATAGGATTGACAAAGGTCACCGCTCTCGAGGGAGCTGCCCATGGCATCACGGTCAATGCACTCTGTCCAGGATATGTGGATACGCCATTGGTACGAAATCAGCTCAAAGACTTGGCGGAGACCAGGGGAGTTCCATTGGAGAATGTATTGGAAGAGGTCATCTATCCCCTTGTCCCGCAGAGAAGATTGCTTCAAGTAAAGGAAATTGCAGACTATGCGATGTTTTTATCCAGTGATTCAGCTGCTGGAATCACTGGTCAGGCTGCGGTTATTGACGGAGGGTATACCGTGCAATAAATGAAAACGCCAGGTGCTGCATGGCATCTGGCGTTTTTTGTCGAAAATTAATCAAATAAAATTGATTAACTTCATTGCATATATTTTCCTCTCCGCATATAATCAAAGTAGATAATCAAAATAAATTGATTTAAGGGGAGATTAAAATGCATACCAATTTTTATACATTGGCAAATATGAACAGCCAAAAAATCAACAGCCTAAGGGAAGAACAAATGCTTCATATGATGGCAAAAGCTTCAAGGGGTGAAAGAAAGAAAATCGGTAATCCATTCAAAATGAGTTCCTTGAAGCTGACAAAAAGCTGGAATGACCAACAGGAACCTTGCTGCGTTTGTGAATAAAAAACGCTTTATTAATCAAAAAAAATTGATATTAAGAGGAGTAGATGATGATGTTTTTAATGTTCAAGAAAAAGAAGGATGACTGTTGCAAAGTGGAGATCGTGGAAGTCCAGGAAGAAAAATGCTGCGAGAGCAACCAAAAGGACTCAGACAACAAAAAAGAGTGCTGCTAACTACTGCTGAGAATAATTAGTTTGAAAAAAGTTCATAATGATTAATGAAAATACCCCTTGAAGTTTTCCAATAAATTCTTTACAATACAGATTAACAACAAAACTTATACGTTGAAAAGGATCAGTAGTGAACGAAACGAGCACAAGAGAGTTGACGGGTGGTGAGAGTCAACAAACGAGCGTTCATGAACTCGCCTTGGAGTAGCAGATGTGAAACCCTTCCTATGAAGGCAGTAATATTTTGCCGTATCATCCGCGTTAAGGATTCGAGTGATTATCATATTTGTGATAATAATCTGGGTGGTACCGCGGTAGGTTATGTATATTCAAACCTCTCGTCCCTTTTATAGGGATGAGGGGTTTTTTGTATTTATTTTTATTTTTTAGGAGGAAATGAAGATGTCGTTTCAACATCAGGATATCGAGAAAAAGTGGCAGCATTATTGGGAAGAAAACAAAACATTTAAAACACATGAGGAAAAAGGAAAAGAGAAGTTTTATGCACTTGATATGTTCCCTTTCCCTTCAGGTGCTGGTTTGCATGTTGGGCATCCGGAAGGCTATACAGCAACAGATATTCTTTCCAGAATGAAAAGAATGCAAGGTCACAATGTTTTACACCCTATGGGGTGGGATGCGTTTGGATTACCGGCTGAGCAATATGCGTTGGATACTGGTAACGATCCTGCTGAATTCACGGAAAAAAACATCAACACGTTCCGCAGACAAATAAAGGAATTGGGATTCTCATATGATTGGGATAGAGAAGTAAGCACAACAGATCCCGACTACTACAAATGGACACAATGGATTTTCTTAAAACTTTATGAAAAAGGCTTAGCTTATGTTGATGAAGTTCCGGTTAACTGGTGTCCTGCTTTAGGTACCGTTCTATCGAATGAAGAGGTAATCGATGGGAAAAGTGAGCGCGGTGGCCATCCTGTAGAACGCAGACCGATGAAGCAGTGGATGCTGAAAATCACTGCCTACGCAGACAGACTTATCGATGACTTGGATGAATTGGATTGGCCGGAAAGCTTGAAGGAAATGCAGCGAAACTGGATTGGCCGTTCAGAAGGTGCCAATGTCCATTTCAACATTGATGGAACAGAAGAATCCTTCACTGTTTTTACAACTAGACCGGATACACTTTTTGGTGCAACTTATACAGTATTAGCTCCTGAGCATCCATTAGTGAAAAAGATTACAACCGAGGATCAGCGCGATGCTGTCGAAGCATACATTACAAAAATCCAAAGCAAGAGTGATTTGGAGCGTACCGAGCTTTCCAAAGAAAAAACAGGGGAATTCACTGGGGCATATGCAGTAAATCCTGCCAATGGTGAAAAGCTTCCAATCTGGATCGCGGATTATGTATTGATGAGCTATGGAACAGGTGCCATCATGGCCGTTCCTGCACACGATGAGCGTGACTATGAATTTGCTTCAAAGTTTGAGATTCCGATTGTGGAAGTTGTAGCAGGTGGGGATGTAACCAAAGAAGCCTACACGGGTGACGGAGAACATGTAAACTCTGATTTTCTGAATGGGCTTGGCAAAGAAGAAGCCATTACAAATATGATTCAATGGTTAGAGACAAACGAAAAAGGGGCAAAGAAAATTTCTTTCCGTCTTCGTGATTGGCTATTCAGCCGCCAACGCTACTGGGGTGAACCTATTCCAATCATTCATTGGGAAGATGGAACGATGTCTGCCATCGAGGAAAAAGAATTGCCACTTCTTTTACCTAAAACAAAAAACATCCGTCCTTCCGGCACCGGTGAATCTCCACTTGCTGCAATCGAGGATTGGGTCAATGTGGTCGATCCTGTTACAGGCAAAAAAGGTCGTCGCGAAACGAATACGATGCCAAACTGGGCTGGAAGCTGCTGGTACTACCTGCGCTACATCGATCCAAATAACAGCGAACAACTGGCTGATCCTGAAAAATTAAAAGAATGGTTGCCAGTGGACATCTATATCGGTGGAGCGGAGCATGCTGTACTACACTTGCTTTACGCCCGATTCTGGCACAAATTCCTTTACGATATCGGAGTAGTTTCAACTAAAGAGCCATTCCAAAAGCTATTTAACCAAGGGATGATCTTAGGTAGCAATAACGAGAAAATGAGTAAATCAAAAGGGAATGTAGTGAACCCGGATGATATCGTGGAAAGCCATGGTGCAGACACATTACGCCTATACGAAATGTTCATGGGACCTTTGGAAGCTTCCATCGCCTGGAGCACAAACGGATTGGACGGCTCCCGCAGATTCCTAGACCGTGTATGGAGATTGTTTGTCGAAGAGAATGGCAAGCTAAGCTCCAAAGTCGTGGAATTGACGGAAGAGGATACGTTGGAGAAAACGTACCATGCAATGGTGAAAAAAGTAACCGAGGACTATGAAGGACTTCGATTCAACACGGCCATCTCGCAAATGATGGTATTCATCAATGATGCCTACAAAGCGGATGTTATTCCTAAAGAGTATGTGGAAGGATTCGTTAAGCTATTGTCCCCAGTTTGTCCGCATATTGCCGAGGAACTTTGGGAGAAGCTTGGCAACGAAGGAACCATCACGTACGAAGCTTGGCCGGTGTATGATGAAGCGAAGCTAGTCGAGGATGAAGTGGAAATCGTTGTTCAGGTAAACGGTAAGCTGAAAGCGAAACTTTATGTCCCGGCAGATGCAACTCGTGAAAAAATGGAAGAGATCGCACTTGCTGATGAAACAGTAAAAGAATCCATCGAAGGAAAAACGGTTCGTAAGGTCATCGCTGTTCCCGGTAAATTGGTGAATATCGTAGCGAACTGATTTCTCTTGATATATGAAAGCAAGGCTGCCGGAGATTTGGTAGTCTTGTTTTATTTTTGTTAGAATGAATGTATCTTTACACACTACATAGAATCGAGGTTTTACGAAATGGAAGAGATTAAAACCATTACAACAGATGAACTGAAAAAGAAATTGGATGCAGGGGAAGAACTGCTTCTTGTTGATGTCCGTGAAGATGAAGAAATTGAAACAGGTAAAATAAAGCAAGCGAAGCACATACGCATGGGGGATATTCCGGCAAGTCTGGATCAGCTTGATAAGGAAAAAGAATACATCGTCATTTGCCGCTCAGGCCGCCGCAGCGAAAATGTCTGCCACTACCTTCAGGATCAGGGATATAAGGTCCGAAACATGGAAGGCGGCATGCTGGAGTGGGAAGGCGACGTGGAATAATTTTGTATTGAGGAGTGGGACTGGCTTATGCTGGTCCTTTTTAATTGTGGCGAGATTGGATGATTGTGAATAGGTGCAATCAGGATTTGTTAGAATGAATTAGGAATCTGTTAGAATGTTACGAAGAATTGTTAGAATGATTTGTTAATTTGTTAGTATGATTATTAATTTTGTTAGAATCACATCAGATTAATGATTTCTTAACCTCATATAAACCCAAAAATTATCCTAAATGCTTCACAAACTGCAATTTTGATATGTAAACGGAAGAAATGATCTATAAAAGTAAACTAAACCAACATTTTTTCGATCCAATCATCTTAAAAATGAAAAACTTGAAAACCATCTCCGAACTTCTCTTGAAGGAAAACAAATGTGGGGTAACGAAAGTATCGGTTAATCCCAAGAAGAGAGAAGTGATTTTTTGATATAAAAACATAGAAACATATCTTATCAGTTAAGAGTGTTGAAGGCACTTACAAGAAGAGCTCGTAAAGACCACTGGAGATATCAGGATATTGTAAGGGAACACGGTATTAAACAGGCTGGTTACAAGGGGGAGCAATCCCTGGACTATTATATGGACTTTCTGCCTAAAACAAATCCTCCATTTTCTATCTTCCAGGATCTCAGGCTGCCGCATACTAAAGAATCATTTTTCCAAATGGACAACACCCTCCTCCATCCCAACTTCATGCTTATTCTGGAGGTGAAGAACTATAAAGGTACACTATCCTTTGATCCAAAATTTCAACAGGTAATACAAGAGGTCGAAAATAACCCATTACTTTCACTCCCTGATCCCATCTTACAAGTGAAAATGCAGGAAATGAAACTGATTCAATGGATGAAGTCAAAAAATCTACCCCTGCTACCTATAGAACGGTTGATTGTAATGGTAAACCCTAAAGCTGTCATTAAGGTCGATTCCCTGCATGGCTTAGTTGAGAGGCATGTAATAAAAGCTCCAGCACTTCACGATAGAATTCAAAACTACCTGAAAAAATACCCCGATCAAATCTTAAGTAAGAAAGATTATAAGAGAATATCCTCACTTTTTATCAAAGAAGATACCCCATCTGAAACTAGTCCGATAATTCAATTCGGAATTATTCCCAGCGATATTATACCTGGAGTATTTTGTCAAAGGTGCATTACTACATCCCCCATGACATGGCACCATGGAAAATGGCTTTGTAAGCATTGCTCTTTCGTGTCAGCAACTGCACATCTACCTGCATTGGAGGATTATGCATTGCTCATTAGTCCAACAATCAATAATAAAGAGCTTAGGAGATATCTATTACTTGATAAACCTCATACTGCCAGAAGAATTATCCAAAGTTCAGGGGCAGATTATATAAACTCCACTCAAGGTACATTCTATACAATAAAAATCTAGTTCCTTGAAACCAACAACCCCTGCAAATCGTAGATATAGAAGGGGGGGATCACATGGAATTCATTCAACAGCATTCATTCTACTTGTTTTTAATCTTCATTGGTTTGCTTCTTATCTATGAAAGTGTATCAAAATTCAGATCAAAAGGTGTTTCTTCCATCTCAAGCAGTGACCGATACCGGCGCATCCTGTATGGTGCCATGTTTTCTCTTATATTGTTGATTGCATTCATTCAAATGGAATTGCAAAAGGGAGTCTTTGTGGCGGTCGCCGGCCCCTTGCTGATTAGTCTGTTAACATTGGTGAAGGAGCGGAAGAACACGGAAATGCATGTATGGAGCTATGAGCCATACACATTTTTTGCGATTTTGGAACAGCACCTGGACAGTAATGGCTACGAATATATTAGAGAAGTGAAGGGGAACGAAGATTACTTAAGCAGCAATTACATAACCTACTATTATTTGGATGATAGTGATGAGGAAATCAAAATCAATTGGAAGGATCTTGATAAAAGTGATATACAGGTATTCTTCTTGAAATTCAGGAATCATCAATTCGTCAAGGAATTGATGGGAAAATTGAAAGAGCAACGACCACCCATCACTTATTTTCAAGTCAGCAAGTATTCTATCGGGTTTGCGGCCGTCTTCATTTATTTGGGAATGATGAAAGTGCTAGGGTACTAAAGGAAGGCGCCTCTCTTCGGGGGTGTTTTTTTTTGAATTTCCTCTTCGGCTGTGGTATAAATACGTCTATTTTCTCCTATACATAAAAGTAAAAGGAGGTGTACTGGCTTGATTCAAATCAAAATGTTTGATGAAGAGCATGAGCGGGACCTCGAGGATTCGGTAAACGACTTTCTGAGAGGGCTTGCAGACAGGGATTTGATAGATATCAAGTATCAGGTGGGATGTTTACTGGAGGAAGAGGAGCAGATCTATTGCTTTTCGGCAATGGTCATATTCAGAGCCTGAAAAAATCCGAAAAAGATGTTTATCAGGCTCGTAAATGTGGGTAGAGATAAGTAACTTATTAAAAACAAGAAACAATTATTAAGAAGCTGTAACAATTATTTGGGACAAGCGTCTAATCTAATAACATAACAAACTCGAAAGGATGGATGGAACATGAACCACCACACTCAAAACGAAACGGTAATGACTGAGGACAAATCATTTATGAATGAATTCGCAATGTATGGTGTAGGACTTGGACTAGTATTCTCGTTTGTATTAATGGTAACTGCGTAGGCTTGCTGCCTTTTTCCCGGCGTTCAAGCCTGCCAGCCTTCCGGTAACAAGAGCCGATGTAATATTGTAACCACCAGTATATCCATGGATATCAAGTACTTCCCCACAAAAATATAATCCTTCTTTCTGTTTGGAAGCCATCTCTTTTGGATGAATTTCCTTTACAGAAACACCGCCACCGGTCACGAATGCCTTCTCAATGGATAACGTGCCGGATACTTCAAAGCGGAATTGCTTGCACATTTTCGCGAGGTCCCTTATTTTCTCATGTGCTAAAGTTGCACCAATTTCCTGTTCATCGATACCACATTGCTCCAATAAAAATAATAAGTACCGCTCAGGCACAATTCCTTTAAGAACATTCTTAATGGCTTTTTTTGGTTCGTCCTTTAATAGTTTGTGCAGTTCCTGGAAAACCTGCTCCTCATTGATGCTTGGAAGAACATCAAGGTTCATTGTGACGGTTCGAACATTAAACTTCTTCATCGTTTTCACAACATATTGGCTGCAACGCAATACTGCAGGTCCCGACACACCAAAATGAGTGAATATCATATCCATTTGATGTGTTTTGACCAATTTGCCTTTAGGGTTCAATACACTTAGAGCAACATCGCGCAAGGACAGCCCCTGCAATCGTTTTTCACGGATAAAAGACTCTGTTGAAGTCAATGGAACTTCCGTAGGGAAAAGATCTGTCACTGTATGTCCCGCTTTTTTTGCCCATGGGTAGCCATCACCGGTAGAACCTGTATGCGGTACCGATTTTCCTCCAACCGCAATGACGACACATGTAGACTCGATGAATTCCCCATTTTTCAGCAGGACCCCTTTGGTTCGTTCTTCGTCATATTCCACCGTTTCTACAGCGGTATTTGTACGGATCTCCACTTTCAGCTGTTTCATTTTATCCAAAAGGGCATCCACCACACTCTGCGCCTTGTCGGTCACAGGGAACATGCGGCCATGGTCCTCCTCTTTCAATTGAATACCAAGCCCTTCAAAAAACTTGATGATATCTTCATTACTAAACTCTGAAAACGCACTGTATAGGAATCTTCCGTTACCGGGTATGTGTTTGATGATTTCATCAACAGGCAGCCTATTTGTCACATTACAGCGCCCTCCGCCTGAGATCGCCAGCTTTCTGCCAAGCTTATTTCCTTTATCCAACAGAAGGACACGTGCTTTCTGTTCCGCTGCAGCTATGGAGGCCATCAGACCGGACGGACCGCCGCCAATTATTATTACATCATATTTCATCTTTTCACCAACCAACTAAATTTAGAAAACCTATCCTTTATTATATACTGTAAACGGATGTTGGACAAAATAGACATCTTTCCGTATGATTTTGAGAGATAAAGTTAACGAAAAAGGGGTATACAATGAATTATTCACCAAATATAACCGAAGCGCATCATCCTGAAGACGGTGGATGGACCATCGATGGCGGGATTCCCGTCCTGCTCTTGTCCATACCATCATTAGATGATCTCATTCCGACAAAAATAAATAAGTATTCTTATGCATGGCTCTATGAAAAAGAGATGGATGCTTACATATTTTGTGCGAGGATAAATAACAAAGATGAATTCGGGGTTCTTTTTTCCCGGGAGGAAGCTGGCCGGCTTCTTCTCGAGGCGGATGCTTATGGGGAGTTCAATGTAGTCATTTGCAAAGAGGCATTTGAACACTTGGAGGATGACACGCCATTCATCGCTTTTTCCAATATTTCACTCAATAGAAGCGTCATTGCAGGCTGGTAAAAAACATACACGTCAACACCCTTTATGGTAAAATACTAAGGTTAGACAAAAAGTTACATATAGTAGGTAGGGATTTTATGTCAACATCGAATATATTAAGAGGTACATTTATATTAACTTTGGGAACGATGCTTTCCAGGGTGTTAGGATTAGTCTATATTTTTCCGTTCTATACTTTGGTAGGAAAGAGCGGGGGAGAATTATATACGTATGCCTATGTTCTCTACTCAGTTGTTTTGAGTGTGGCAACAATGGGCGTGCCATTGGCAGTATCAAAGTTCGTCGCTAAATATAATGCTTTGGATGAGTACGCAGTCGGGAGAAAGCTGTTCCGCTCCGGTATTCTGTTAATGAGTATAACAGGTATAGTTTCCTTTCTCGTATTATATCTTCTTGCACCGGTGTTTTCACCGATGATCATCAATGAAGGCAGTAAGCACTCCTATGATGATATAACATTGGTAATCAGAATGGTCAGTTTTGCCCTATTACTGGTACCTGTCATGAGTTTGATTAGAGGATTCTTTCAAGGCCATGAATCAATGGGGCCTACAGCCGTTTCACAAGTTGTAGAGCAGCTCGCAAGGATTATATTCTTGTTGGGCAGTGTATACATAATCATGAATGTAACAAAAGGTAGTCTGCCTACCGCAATTGGTTATGCCACTTTTGGTGCGTTTATCGGGGCGGTCGCTGGACTTGCCATACTCATATGGTACTGGTTCAGCAGGAAAAAGCATTTGGACACCCTTTTGGAGAAGGATAAGGGTACCATGGATATATCCTACAAGGAAATGTACAAGGAAATAGTCCTTTATGCGGCTCCTTTCGTATTTGTCGGACTTGCCATGCCTTTGTATCAATTGGTAGATACCTTCAGCTTTAACAAAATAATGGCGATGGCTGGGTACGACAATTCCGGTGATGCTTTTGCAATCATCAACAATTACGGCCAAAAGCTTGTCATGATCCCAATCACGCTTGCTACTGCATTTGCCTTGTCATTATTGCCTGCAATCACCAGGTCTTTTATCAGTAATGACCAGGATGTCCTGCAGCGTCAGATGAGCAAGACATTTCAAATACTGCTGTACTTAACATTGCCAGCTTGCATCGGTCTTTCCATACTCGGCGGACCGGCATACGCAGCCTTTTATTCCTACGATGAGCTTGGTGGATATTTGCTGACCTGGTACGCACCAACTGCGATCCCGCTTGCCATTTTCACAGTAACGGCATCTGTCCTGCAAGGAATTAACCGCCAGAAATATACAGTCTATGGATTGGCGCTTGGTATAGGGTTGAAGCTTGTGCTCAACTTCCCGCTTATTTTCCTCATGGGTGCAGAAGGATCGATTGTCGCAACCGGAATCGGGTATACTGCAAGTGTAGTAATGAATCTATGGGCTATAAAGAAATACACAGGCTTTGACTATTCCATCGTTTTCAGAAGAACGATGCTGATGACCATTTTCAATATTGCCATGATAGTAGGAGTGTTTATCGTACTTCAGTTATTGGGAGGATTCATTCCATACAGCGATGGACGCTTGCAGGCAATTATCGTGATATTCATCAGTGCAGCTGTTGGAGCGGGAATCTACTTCTTCCTAAGCTATCGCAGCAATTTATTAATGTACCTTTTCGGGAACAGATTTCCGTTTTTAAATAGAAAAACAGGTGAAAGAGGCCTCTAATATCAAAGGAGTTAATTATGAGATTAGATAAACTATTGGCAAACAGCGGCTACGGAACTCGTAAAGAAGTGAAGAAGCTGTTGAAGACAGGCGTTGTAAAAGTGGATGGCAAGGTAGTGAAGGATGCAAAGGTTCATGTGGAGCCCGAGGAACAAGAAGTGACGGTATTGGATGATGTGGTGGAATACCGCGAGTTCATCTACTTAATGATGCATAAACCTCCTGGCTTCTTATCGGCAACCGAGGATCACAGACAGGAAACGGTTGTGGATATTTTACAAGAAGAGGATAAGATTTTTGAGCCTTTTCCTGTGGGACGACTCGATAAGGATACGGAAGGCTTTCTGCTCCTGACCAATGATGGACAGCTTGCGCATCAGCTGTTATCACCGAAAAAGCATGTACCCAAGACTTATTATGCAAAAATTGACGGGGAAGTAACGGAAGAGGACATTGCAGCATTCCGTGAAGGTGTCACGTTGGATGATGGCTATGAAACCTTGCCTGCCGAGCTGAAGATACTTTCTGCCGGTCCTCAATCGGAAATTGAAGTCACCATCGTCGAGGGGAAATTCCATCAAGTGAAAAGAATGTTCCAGGCAGTCGGAAAAACGGTTACCTATCTGAAGAGGCTCAGCATGGGACCGCTGGAACTCGATCCGGATCTCGAACTCGGTGAGTACAGGGAACTGACAGACGAAGAATTGGAACTCTTAAAAGAGAATAGATAATATGTCAGGACACTCCTAGTAAATTAGGAGTGTTTTTTATGTTTTCTGAAATTTAAACTGATAAATTTCTACTATTTTCCTCATTAACCGACATATAGCGAAAAAATATTTAGAAGATTATAATAGCCAAATATAAGGAGGTGAAGCGATGAACGTGCGAAGAGTATGGTTTCTGCCTCTATTATTTTTGTTTGTACTGACTTTGCCGGATGCAGTTGGTGCTGAAAAAGGTGGAAATCCGCCTGAGGGGAAGGGAAAGCAAGCCTCTGAAGTAGTAACAGTTCCGAATGGAAACGTCCCGCAAAAGCCAGATAAGGCTGAAGCTCCAATTCAAAAGGAATTCAATCCAATTGCAGAGGAAAACCGGAACGTCCCAACTCCACAAGCGAAAAGCAATGCAGTAAAGGAACTACCAAAGCAAGCCAGTGAAAAAGCAGAGGAAGCGGTTCAAAAAGAGCCTGTAAAACAAAAAATAGAAGTGGTACCAGTTCCATCTCAACCTGATAAAACGGTTCCAGTCACGCCTCCAGAAGACGAGGTACGGGACAAACCGAGTTCCTCCACTCAAAAGCAGCCAGAAATCATACATAACAATAATTCAGAGGAGAAAACAGGGTCGAATACTTCCAAGAAGGATGTTTCCTTGTCTGAAGGTTCTTCAGCATCCGTAAGCGAAGAATCCAGTACAAGCACTCCTGTTCCACTTCCAACTAGGAAGGACTGGGAACCGACCATCCTCCAGGTGCAACAGCAGCAATCTCAGAAAAAGCCTACGGGGAATACGGGAGATACAAAAGTGCCTTCCAAAGGATCACTTGATTTCCTCGGCATAAATCCCGGTGAGGCGGTTATGGTGTTGATTGAGCCTTTTGTGTCAAATCATCTCACGTTTCGGAGCCAATGGGTAAATGCACCACCGGCACCGCCACCTGAGAAAACTCTTTCTTTTTTCAATAGATAATGTATATACCATTCTATTAAAAATTGAAGGAGCGATTCATAATGAAAATCAATTTCCTAAACAGTAAAGCAATCGTAAAAACGTTAGTATTAACAGGTGTTCTATCTTTTGGTTTCGGTATTCAGATGAGTGAAGCGGCAGGTAAAGAAAACAAAGAAGACCACAAGCCAAAAGTGGAGCAAAAGGTTAACGTTGAGCAAAAGGTAAAAGTTGTACTTCCTGCAAAAGCGAAAGTGACCCCTTCTGCTGAGAACAAAGCAAAGTCTCAAGCAAGTGTAAATGCCAGTGAGCAAGCGAAAGAAAAAGCTGCAGCCAATTCCGCTGTACATGCGGGCAAAGTAGAGGAAACTCCTGAAGTAGTGGAACAACCGACAGAAGAAACCACAGAAGAAGTGGTGGAAACAGTAACGGAAGTACCCGAAACTGAAGTTCCAGAAACGGATGAGGAAGCGAAAGTGAATCCTTCTTGGGAAAACAAGAAGAAATCCATGGCGAGTGAAAGAGCAAGCGAGCAGGCTAAATTGCATGCAACGCCAAATTCCGCTGTACATGCAAGCACTGAAGAAGATGTGAAGGAAGAAGAAGCGACTGAAGAAGCAACAGAAGAAACAACAGAAGAAGCGACTGAAGAAGCAACAGAAGAAGCGACAGAAGAAGCAACAGAAGAAGCGACAGAAGAAGCAACAGAAGAAGCGACAGAAGAAGCAACAGAAGAAGCAACAGAAGAAACAACAGAAGAAGCGACTGAAGAAGTAACAGAAGAAGTGACTGAAGAAGTGACTGAAGAAGAGAAATTAAACCCTTCTGTAGAAAACAAATCCCTTTCAATGGCAAGTGCAAAAGCTAATGAAAAAGCGAAAATGCATGCTGCTCTTCAATCTGCTGTACATGCAATAGTGGAAGAAGAAATTGTGGAAGAAACTGTTACAGAAGCAACTGATGTAGAATAATCAGAGAAAAGGTGGCTGATTTAGCGGTCACTCAAGAAAACAGGCGGGAGAATAATCTCCTGCCTGTTTTCTTTTGTATAAGAAACCTTCGAACATATTCCCCCAAAAAAAAGAATCGATTCCACTTCGAACCGATTCCTTCACACTGCAATATGCGATTTATTATATTTATGTAACGTTAAGACGACAACCTAACTTTCTTTTCTGTAGTAGACCATTTACCTTTTGTCGGACTTTGAACAAGACCATTAAAAGCTAACACATTTAAATCACGCTGGACGGTACGTGGGGTTATCCCAAATTCATCGACCAACTGCTGTGTGGACACAGTCCCTTTCTCATGAATGTACATGTAGACGGCTTTAATACGGGTTAGCATACGGTTTGTTGAAGGCTTCAAAAAACCACTCCTTATCCGGTATTTAACATGTTACTACTAGATAATTCTTGATGTTAGGTGTTTAGTATTAAGTTAGTTTATATTGTACACGATTTGGTATAAAAAATTCTAGAATAATGATGCTATTTACACAATTTTAATAATTGGCATTGGAGTTATCGTGGTAAAATTGTCTTATTATTCCTTATTCACAATATTACATTAATCGACAATGAACCGCCACCCTTTTTTGAAAATTCGAAACTTTTTCTTTTGAAGTTACGTAAATAATGAGGAAGGAGGAACGATAGATGAATTTACTGACACTAGATTTAAAGCGTGCAGGTTATGACGATGAAATGAAGGTCGTGCAAAATATATATTTAACGGTGAATGCAGGTGAAATGGTAGGCCTGATCGGTCCCAACGGAGCTGGTAAGAGTACCTCCATTAAAACCCTGCTTGGGATGAATCCTTTTTTTGAGGGGGATATCCAACTCCCATCCAATAAGTCCTATGCTTATATTCCTGAGAAACCGGTATTTTATTATGATATGACATTATGGGAGCATATCGATCTGATGGCTTCTCTGATGGAACTTAAAGAACCCGAATGGAAACCAAGGGTGGATAAACTGCTGGATATGTTTGAATTGGGACATGTCATTCATGAGTCTCCCGCTACATTTTCCAAAGGGATGCAGCAAAAATCGATGCTGATATTTGCTTTCATGTCACGACCTTCCTTGTATGTCGTGGACGAACCTTTCATTGGGCTTGACCCTATAGCAATGAAAGATCTTCTTCAACTGTTTCGCCAAGAGCAGGAAAGAGGAGCCGGCATTTTGATGTGTACCCATGTCCTTGATACCGCAGAGCGGATTTGTGACCGATTCGTATTGCTCACAGACGGTAAGGTGAAATCCTCCGGAACGCTACGTGATATACAGGAGGAGTGTGGGATGCCAGGCGCTTCCCTATTGGATTGCTTTTACACCTTATCCACTAGGAGCAAGAAACGATGAACGGATTCGCACTTTTTCGTTATCGCCGAAAGAAGGACTGGGATTACCAATGGAAGAACATGAAGGTTGTAGTGGATTGGACTATTTTGGTCTATATTATCCTTACCATCCTATTTGTTGGGGCAATGGTTTATGACTCTATCCCTAAAATTTTTGAAATAATCAGTCAGTTACCTTTTGGTCTGATCTTATTCTTTATCTATCTGATTATGAATACTGGTGCCATTCGGATTTATGTGGAATCGGCTGATTCCTACTTTTTTGTCCACCGGAAAAGTGTGCTTAAAAGTCTTAAGGGCTATTGCATTGGTGCGGCTATGTTGAAGAACACTGTTGTATCCGTCCTGATTGCATTATTATCCTATTTATTGCTCCAACAGATCAAACCGGATGCGTATTCGCTGCTTGATTTTGCAGTATTCATCGTGCTGGTACGGTTGTTGCTGATTGTAATCGGTCAGCTGGTTGATTTGAGATGGAAAAGCTGGAGTAATAGGCTGATAAGTTTTACTGTTTTTGTATTGGGTGGGATAATCTTTTATTTGCTAGTAGATTATAGGTTGGGCTTCTATACAAATGTTTGCATACTCTTACTAGTTGCAGCTGCCTATTTCCTTTATTGGAAAATGGACAGCTTTGATTTTGATGTAATGGAAAGTGAAAAAATAAAGCAGAAATATGTTGGGGTGATGTTCTCGATGTCAGAGTATGTTTATATCCCCAAGGTATCCAAACGGACTAAACCATTTCTTTTCCGGAAATCCCAGCGTATTTTTGAAGACAGGCGACCGGAAAATGCCCTAGCCGAACTGTTCTTCAAATACTTACTACGGAATCTACGTCATGTTTCTTCTTACCTGAAGCTAATCGGAATCACCATTGCAGTGATGACCTATATGCCGCTATGGATGAAATATGGGCTGTTTGTTGCATTTTTCTTTTTCA
This sequence comes from Sutcliffiella sp. NPDC057660, assembly GCF_042800035.1. Taxonomy (NCBI): domain Bacteria; kingdom Bacillati; phylum Bacillota; class Bacilli; order Caryophanales; family Bacillaceae; genus Sutcliffiella; species Sutcliffiella sp. NPDC057660. The sequence goes on along the minus strand of NZ_JBHVHV010000015.1, from coordinate 108,386 downwards.
TCAAAGAATGGTTAAATATATTATATGATGAATTGACCACCCATCCATTTTTGGGTATGTATAAAGGCAAGGAGATTTTGAAGGAGCATTATCAGGATGCTGTGACAAGATGGCTCTATTATCCTGCATTGGGACTGGTTGGTTTTGTACTATTGATGAACACGCTGTTTCATTTTTTATGGAAGGGATGATCGAACGGAATGACAAACATCAATTGGTTGGAAGAAGTGGAAAAACGCAAGGAAGCACTTATAAAGGATACACAAGGATTATTGCAAATAAAAAGTGTACTGAACGAAGAGGAGGCAACGCCTGTTGCACCTTTTGGAAAAGGTATAGAAGAGTCGCTACAATATTTGTTACATAAAGGGAAAAACGACGGGTTTATTACAAAAAACGTTGATCATTATGCAGGGCATATAGAACACGGACAAGGGGATGAGCTTGTTGGCATCCTCTGTCATGTTGATGTCGTTCCTGAAGGCGATGGCTGGACGGATGAGCCATACAGTGCTTCTATCCGTGATGGGAAAATCTTTGCCCGTGGTGCAATTGATGATAAAGGGCCGACGATGGCTGCCTATTATGCTTTGAAAATAGTGAAGGAATTGGAGCTTCCGCTATCCAAGCGTGTCCGGATCATTATCGGAACCGATGAGGAGAGCAGTTGGCAGTGTGTGGATCACTATTTCAAAAAAGAGGAAATGCCTACAATGGGATTTGCGCCGGACGCGGACTTTCCGATCATCTATGCGGAAAAAGGACTTGGGGACATCCGTCTGCAAATGAGAATGGCTCAAACAGAGACCGCTGGCACAGTTAAGCTACTGGCATTCGAGTCAGGAAGACGTCTGAACATGGTGCCAGATCACGCGAAAGCAACTGTTGAAGTGGATGGCAGCATGGAGGATGCAAGCCATGCTTTTAACCTTTATATAGAAGAGAAAGGTCTTGAAGGTGGCTATACGAAAGAAGGGAACGCCCTAATATTATCCATCAAAGGTGTATCGGCTCATGCGATGGAGCCTGACAATGGAAAGAACGCCGGCTACTATTTGGCGGAGTTCCTTCATTCCCAAGCTTTGGATGCGAATGGAGCGGCATTTGTCTCATTTGTTGCTGAAAAGCTGGCTTTCGATTCGAGAGGGAAAAAACTTGGCATTGCATTCCAGGATGATATCACAGGTGATTTGACCGTAAATACCGGGATATTTTCCTATAACTCTTCCACCGGCGGGACACTTGGAGTGAATATCCGTTTCCCGGTTACATGCGACATAGAGGCAACTCGGGAGAAGATTAAAGCCGCGGCTGAAGCAGGCGGATTCGAGCTAAGTAAATATGAAGTAGCGCCGCCTCACCATGTACCACAGGACCATGCGTTGATCCAAAAACTTCAGAAGGTCTATGAGGAGCAGACAGGGGAAAAGGCGGAGCTCTTGTCCATCGGTGGCGGGACCTATGCGAGGTCGCTTGAGGCAGGTGTTGCTTTTGGAGCACTTTTCCCTGGGCGTGAGGATGTGGCCCACCAGAAGGATGAGCATATTTTTATCGATGACCTGGTGAAGGCAACGGCAATTTATGCACAAGCCATCTATGAGCTTGCAAAATAATCTGATTTTCAAAAAAAGATTGTGATAGAATGAAAAGGTTACCTGAGATAAAGAGGGTAGCCTTTTCATTTTATTTTTCTGCGAGAAAGAAGGTCTATGAAGACTATGTCTACGAACCGGTATTTTTACAGCTTTTATTTTCTTGTTTTCTTTAGCTTTGGTGCTCTTTTTCCGTTGTTAACGGTCTATCTGAAGGATGATGTAGGGCTCTCAGGGTCACAGATAGGTATGATCATGTCTATCAGTCCAGTCGTGATGATCCTCATACAGCCGATGTGGGGTGTCTTCAGCGACTATACTCAAAAGCCAAGACAGATCCTGATTGGTACATTGTTTTTTACCGCATTGGCCGGTTTTGCCTTTTCCTTTGTGGGAGACTATGCTGGACTGCTTATCATCGCATTTCTATTGGCATTTTCCCAGAGTGCCCTTGTACCGATTTCTGATAGCATTACCTTGAATTATGTGCAAAAGACAAAAGGGAACTATGGCTCGATCCGGTTATGGGGAGCGGTCGGTTTCGCCATAGCGGTACTTGTTTCCGGTAAACTTTCGGAGTACTTTTCTCTTACCGTCATTTTCTACGTATTTGCAATAGGCCTGTTAATTGCCATGCTCGTGGTATTTTTCCTGCCGAAAGAAAGCCAGTCGATGAGCGTGAATATCAGGGATGGAATCGGTACTTTGATGAAAATGCCAAAATTCGTCCTCTTCCTTGTCACCACATTCCTTATCTTCGGTCCGGTCTTTGCGAATAACTTCTATTTCGGGTTGTTTATCACAGATATAGGCGGCACGGTAACAGGGGTAGGAATTGCCTTTTTGTTGGCTGCAGGTAGTGAGGCGCCTTTCATGAGAATTGCCGGTAAATGGATATCCAGATTCGGACTGCATACGATCATGGTTAGTGCCGCATTGGTATCAGCGCTTCGTTGGGTTTTCTATTTTTTTGAACCGCCTTTATACATCGTCTACGCCACTACCATTGCACAAGGTTTTTCAGTAGGGCTCTTTATCCCTGCTGCGATGCAATATGTTCGTGATATAGCTCCCATCAATGTCCGGGCAACAGCAGTCAGCCTTTATACAGCTGTAGGGAACGGCCTTGGCAGCTGGTTCTGTACATTCCTAGGCGGATATATCGCAGAATACTTCTCCGTAGCTTACGTTTATCTCTTTTTCGGAATTCTTACCTTCGGAGGACTTGGCTTGATTCTTTATATCAGACAGGCTGATCAGCGGGCGTTGGCGGAGGCTTAAATGAGTTTGAATGTGGGCTGATCGAAATTTTCGTGCAGCTTTTTTACTGGTGTAGCTGAATGAAGGACTTTTTGATGGTGTCCGAGGTCAAAAAGTCCTTCATAAAGCGGATGAAGGATTTTTCCATGGTGAAGCTGGTGCAAAAAGTCCATCATAAAGCCGATGAAGGACCTTTTCACGGTGAAGCTGGTGCAAAAAGTCCATCATAAAGCCGATGAAGGACCTTTTCATGGTGAAGCTGGTGCAAAAAGTCCATCATAAAGCGTATGAAGGAC